>CASDXH010000001.1 GCA_949285105.1 uncultured Mycoplasma sp.
CTATTTTAGGATCAACATTATTTTTTTTAGACATAATAAAAACTCCTTACTTATATTTTACCTGTAAGGAGTTTCCACAATTATTTATACATTATCGAAACTATATTTAAATTAAATAATTTTTTTAATTTCGTTTAGTCTATCAGAATAATTTTTTAATTTTCTTTCTTCTTCTTCAACTTTTTCTTTTGGAGCTTTAGCTACAAAATTCTTATTAGCCAAAATATTTTTTGCTCTATTTATTTCAAACTCTAAGAATTCAATTTCTTTCTTTAATTCTTCCTTCTTAAGATCATTATTTTGATAGCCATTATGTATTATGAAACTTAATCCATCAAGGATATGAGTTGGTTTATTGTTACTTTCGATTATTTCTCTTACTTTTATGTTTTCAGATAAAAGTATATCTTTAATTTCTTGTTTAACTTTATTACTTTGGTTATTCAATTCTTTAGAAATTAATGTTATTTCAAAAGAATCTTTTTTTGCTAATTTATTATCAAATCTAATTACTCTTATAAGATCAATGATTGATAATACTTTATCTATGGTGTTTTCTTTTCTTCTAAAGTTTATCTTTTCAAATACTTCAAAAACAATTGACTTTTTATTTTTGTTATTTGGTAACTCATTATATAAATAGTAAGTAATAAAAGGACATGCTGGGAAAAGTAGTTTTAATACATTTTTCATTATGAAATTTAAAACATATAAGCTAGCAACATCTTTTTTATTTATTCTACTTTTGTTAAGTTCTATATATGTATTACAGAAGTCATTTTTAACAAAGTCTGTCACATATTTTAATCCAACTAATAAATTATATTTGTCAAAATGCTTTTTAGACTTATTAGAAACATCAATAAATTTATTTAGAATTCAAGTATCAAAATTTGAATAATCAGGCTTTTCAACCTTGTCTAAATTAACACCTTCAGAATTCATTTTTATAAACCTAAATGAGTTTCATAATTTATTTAAAAAATTTCAGCATGATTCAACTTTTTCAGGAAAGTACTTAAGATCTTCACCAGGAGAAGAAGATGATAATAAAAACAATCTTAAAGCGTCTGCACCATATTGTTTAATAACATCATTTGGATCAACTCCGTTCCCTAATGACTTAGACATTTTTCTTCCTAGACTATCTCTAATTAATCCTGTTATATAAACATTTTTAAATGGCATTTGATCACTAAATTCTAATGAGAAAAGCATCATTCTCACTACTCAGAAAAAGATGATATCAAAACCTGTGACCAAAACATCAGTTGGGAATCTTGAATGTAATTTACCTTTGAATCCATTTAGTGTTAAAGGTCATAATCCTGATGAGAATCATGTATCTAATACATCATTATCTCTTACATACTCACTTTCATTTTTTGGTGGTTTTAATCCAACATAAATTTTTCCAGTTTTCTTATGATATCAAGCAGGGATTTGGTGGCCTCATCATAGTTGTCTTGAGATACATCAGTCATGAACGTTAACAAGTCAATTGTTTAACATCTTATCAAATTTTTTAGGATGAAAAACTGTAGCCTTATTAGATTTTTGTCACTTAATAATTCTTTTAGCATATTCATCCATCTTTATAAATCATTGCTCAGATAATAATGGTTCAACAATTTCATTAGTACGTTCAGAATGTTCAACAACACTTTTAATATCTTCAATTTTAACAAGAAGGCCATTGTCTTTTAAATATTGGGTAACTTTAATTCTTGCTTCTAATCTATCCATTCCTTTAAATTGATTTGCTTTATCATTCATCTTTCCATCAAGATTAATACAACTCTCTATATTCAACTTGTGTTTTATTCCTAATTCATAATCATTAAAGTCGTGAGCTGGAGTACATTTCATGGCTCCAGTACCAAAGTTTTTATCTACATAATCATCTGATAAGATAGGAATAGCTTTTGATGTTAATGGATTTAATATTTTTTGATTAATTTTATTTTTATATCTATTATCTCTAGGATTAACAAAAATACATTCGTCAACAAATATTGTTTCAGGTCTTGTTGTAGCAATTGTTAAATATTCTTTTTTGTTTGATTCATAATAATATTTTATGTAATACATTTTAGAATCAATTTCTTTTTTTATAGCTTCAATATTTGATATTGCAGTTTGAAGTTTAACATCTCAATTAACTAATTTTAAACCTCTATAAATAATTCCTTTTTCATAAAGTTTTACAAAAGCATAATTTACAGCTTCATTAGATTTTTCATCTAGAGTGAATCTCTCTCTTTCATAATCCAATGACATCCCCAATCCTTTTCATTGGCTCCTAATAATACTTGCTGTATCCTTTACTCATTCATGAAGGTTTTTAAGATTTGTCTCTCTTTTTTCATTAATATTAAATTTATTGTTTTCTCTTAGAAAAGCTTCATATTTAGTTTGTGTTGCAATTCCAGCATGATCCATCCCTGTTAGAAGTAAACTATTTTTACCTTTTAAGTTATTGTACTTAATTAAAAAATCTTGCACGGAGCAATTTCAAGCATGCCCAATATGCAATTTTCCTGTAACGTTTGGTGGTGGGAAAACTATTGTAAAAAAGTTGTCTTTTGCCTTAAAAGAAATATCATTTTTCTTTTGTAAATCCTTTTCGATTAAATCACTTTCTTCACACAGTAAATGATCATACTTAATATTCATTGCATACTCCTAAATGTTTTGATTAATAATTTCTTTTAACTTATTTAAATTGTCTTTAGTTTTAGCACTTATAGGAATTAATCTTTCTTCTTCAACCTCTAAGTAACTTGAGAATTTGTGTTTGTTATTGTGAAAGTGACTTTTATTGTGCTTGTCTGATTTATTTAAAGCAACATAATAATTTTTAAAATTTTGTTTGATAAATTCTAACATCTCTTTATCTTTTTCAGTTAGTACATTTATGTCACAAACAATAATAACTAAAACTAAATTTATTCTGTGAGATAAAAATTCATTTATTATTCTCAATAATTCTAACTTACCTTTTTTATCAACGCTTGCATATCCATAACCTGGCAAATCAACTAATCTAAAATTACCAAAATCAAAAAAGTTTGCTAGCTGGGTTCTTCCTGGGGTGTTTGAAACTTTTGCAATCTTTTGATTTGCTAAAGAATTTATTAAAGATGATTTCCCCACATTTGATCTTCCAACAAAACAAACTTCTTTTTTACTATCGTTTATTCAGTCTTCTATTTTTAAAGCTGATTTAATAAATTTTGCCATTATTATTTTGTATTCTTTTTAAAATTTGCCATGATTTGCTTAACTTGTTTTTCAGTTGGTTTTCTACCCATTTGTTGATACATCATTCTAATTTGAGCTTCTGTAATTGGTGGGTTTTCTTTTAGTTGTTTTTTGAAATATTTTCTAGATAAAGTGTAACCAATAATAGCTCCAACAACTAAAGCTATTGGAATACCCAAACCTAAACTTAATCCTAATGCTAAACCTAACATATTAATCTCCTACTTAATTATTATAATTACTCGTCTCTGTTTGAATCAAAAAAATCTATATCACTATTATCATCTAAGTCTTCTTCTGGTAAGACAATTTCTGGTAATTCTTTAATTGAATTAATTCCAAAAACATCATAGAAATTTTTTGTTACCTGGTAAAGATATGGTTTACCAACAGCTTCACTTCTACCAGCTTGTTCAACCAAACCTAACTCAATTAATTTATCAAGAATTGGGGTTGGATCTGCTTTTCTCATCTCATGTATTTTTGTTCTTGTACATGGTTCGTTATATGCAATTATTGCAAGAGTTTCGATCATAGCTTGGTTCAATGGATTTTTTTGCTTTATGTCAAAGTTTTTAGAAATGACCTTATTAATTTCAGGTTTTGTTAAAAGTTTGTATTCATTACCAAATTTTCTTAAAATAATTCCTCTTTGAGAATTTCTTTCATATTCGACAATCATTTCCTCAATTACTGCATCAAAATCAGAGTCATTTAATCTACTTATTTTTTTTAACTTCTCTTTGTCCATTCCATCTTTTCCAGCAATAAAAAGAGCACCTTCAATTACACTTTTAACGTTCATCTCTTAATACCTCTTCATTTTCTATAAACGATCTTTTTATAATATAAATTTCTTCATCATTCATGATATCTTGTTCTAACATGATGTGTTGGTGTCTTACTAAAACTAGTAAAGCAACAAATGTCACAACAAAGTATTGTTTAGTAAATTTCTCCAATGGAATTTTGGTTAAATAGTCTGTTAGAGAAATTTTAAATCCTGCTTCATAACTTGCTAAGAAATCTTTTATTTCTTCTTCTACATCATCTATAGAGACTTCACTTATATCAATAGTTTTAATATCAACAAGGGGTTTTTTAGCATGTAATTTTAAATAAACTTTTTGCATAGCTCTTAAGATATTTTGTACATCTAGATTATTTGGTAAAAAAACAGTTTGATTATCTTCTGAATTTAAATACTCTGTAAAGTTATTTGACTCTTTTTCGTGCATTTCATATCTTCTTTCCATTTTAGTCATAAGCGTTGGAACAAGATTTTTGAATTGCTTATAGATAAGTAATCTTTGGATAAACTTATCACGTTCGATTTCCTTTTCAAGTTTTTCAGGAGTGTCTATAACAGGTAAAACTTTTTTTGATTTCAACTCTAATAAATATGATGCCATTAATAAATATTCTGTCATATCATCTATTTTTAAGTGAGTGATATTTCTTGATACAAAAGCAACATACTGTTTAGCGATAACAACAAGATCAAGATTCATAATGTCCATTTTCTTTTCTTTAACAAGAGCCAACAGTAAGTCAAAAGGACCATCAAAATCATTGATGGTTACTTTGAATTCTGAATTTTCAATATTATGATTTATTTCAGCTGAAACATCATGATTGATATACTGATTATGATTTGAATTAAAATTATTAACTTCAGTATTAGTTTCTTTATTAATAATATTTACATCTTTATTTTCTAAAGATAATGAATCTTGTCCTGGTTCAACATCATTTATATCCTCAACGGATTCAGATTTACTATTAGAATCTGAACTTGTCTTTTCTTCTGAAAGATCATCATTTTTTAATGTCTTTTCTGTGTTGTTATCCATATTCTTTTACCTATCTAATAAATTTTATAATAAAAATCTTTGTATTAATTAATAAAATTTTTAACCAAAATAAAAACAAAAGCGACCGTTTTGAAAGCTTTTGTTACTTCTTATATTTTTGTTTTTGGGTTGATTAACTAGTTATTTCAACTTCTACTGGAACTTCTTTTTGTTCAACATTATTTCCTTTTGTTTCAGCTTCTTTTGGTTCTTGGATTGCATTAAGATTTAATTCTTCTTTTCTTTCTTCCGCAATCTTTTTGTATTCATTAAACATCATGTCTTTAACTTTGTTAGCAAACACTTGTTTATCAACATGAATAAAATCTTTATATTTAATAGGCTCTAAAAATTTAACTGTAATTTCTTTATATTTAAATAACTCTTTTTTGTTGTCTTGTTCCATAGATTTTGTACCATAGATTACAACAGGAACAATTGATCTCATTGTTGCATAAGAAGGTTCAAGTGCAGCACCTTTAAAATCCCCAAAGTAATCTTGTTTAACTCTAGTACCTTCAATAAAGACAACTACAGATTTATTTTTTAAAACTTCTTTTTCTTCTTGAATACATCTATAAGCATCTCTTAGATTTTTTCTATCCAAAAATATTGTGTTAATAAGTTTTGCAGCAAAACCAACTTTTTTGTTTTCAAGAACTTCTTTTTTAGAAACAAATACAGGTCTAATTTGTTTTTCAGAAAAGATTTTTAACAATACTACTGGATCAAAAGATGATTTATGATTACAAACAAACATTACAGGAACATTTGGAAGTTTATCAAGCCCTTCAAAATTAATTTTAGTGTTAGTTACAAAGCAAGCCCTTCTTGATAATTTGTATACATGTGTATATCTTTCACCTTCTGGTAAATCTTCAGGTTCTGATTCATATGTCAAATATTTTTTCTTTGATCTTGATAAACCAATAAGCAAAGATAAAGCAGCAAAGGGAAATGCTATTTTATTTCATAATGTTGTAAAAAAAACTTTTGTATTCATTAAAAAACTCTCTAGTAATAACTAATATTATTTATATAACAATTTGAATGAAAAAATTAAAAAAGAAAAAATAAGGTAACCAACTACCTTATTTTTAACTTAGCAAAATTATTTTTTATCTTTTATTGCAGCAATTCCAGGAAGTGGAACTCCTTCAAAGAACACAAGAGAAGCACCACCACCGGTTGAGATGTGAGAGAATTTATCTTTGTATCCTAATTTAACTGCAGCAGCTGCAGAATCTCCACCACCTATAATGCTGTAAGCTCCATTTTTCATAGTAGCTTTAGCAATTGCTTTACAAATTTTATTTGTACCGTAAGCATAGTTTTCAAATTCAGAAACACCTAGTGGTCCATTTCAAATAATTGTTTTAGCTGATTTAATAATCTTTTTATACGCTTTAATTGTTTTCTTTCCGATGTCTAATCCTTCATAATCACTTGGGATTTCATTGAAGGCAAATCTTGTAGGTTTTACATCAGCATATTCTTGAGAACAATTAATATCTATAGGTAGCATTAATTTGTCTTTGAATTTTTCTAATAATTCTTTAGCTACAGGAATTGATTCTTCTTCAAGAATTGATTTCCCAACTTCATATCCTTGAGCTTTGAAGAATGTGTAAGACATTCCCCCACCAATAAGAATCTTGTCAGCTATTTTTCCAATATTTTCTATGGATTTAATTTTGTCAGAAATTTTAGCTCCACCAAATATTGCAACGATTGGTTTTTCTGGGTTATTAATTGCTTTGCCAAGTTTTGTTAATTCTTTTTCAACCAAGAAACCAATACATGAATCTTTACATTTATTTGCAACACCAACGTTTGAAGCATGTTCTCTATGAGCTGTACCAAACGCATCATTTACATATACATCAGCTAAATCTGCTCAGAACTTACCAAGAGTTGGATCATTTTTAGATTCAAGTTTTACAACTTTACCTTTATCATCAATGTCGTTATATCTTGTGTTTTCTAATAATAGAATACTTCCATTATTCATTGATTTAATAACATTAGCAATCTTTAAATCTTTACTACTTTCATGGAACAAAATTTCAACACCAGGTAATAAATTCTTTAATGCTTCATAAACAACTTTTAATGATTTTTTACCACTTTTAATATCTTCTAAAGATTTAATTTTTCCTAAGTGAGAAAGTAAGATTACTTTTGCTTTCTTTTCAACTAAATATGAAATAGTTGGTAAAGCTTCAACTATTCTTGTTTGATCTGTAATTTGTCCTGTTTCTTTATCTATTGGAACATTAAAATCAACTCTTACAATTACTTTCTTTTCATCAACATTTACATCTTTTAATGTTTTTTTGTTGTATTCCATTTTATATTACTCCTTACATAAAATAGACAAAGCTTCTGAAAGCTTTGTCTTTATAATTCTTAAATTATTATTTTAAAGAACCAACATACGTAACAACTCTTACTAATTGTGATACATATGAGCTTTCATTATCATATCAAGTAAATACTTTGTAAGTTTTTTTACCATCTACTTCCAATGCCATTGTTAAGAATGGATCAAATACTGAACCGTGGTTGTCACCAATAATATCTGATGAAACAATTTCGTCTTCTAGGTAATCAAATGATTCATTTGAAGCTTTTTTCATTACTGCATTAATTTGTTCTACAGTGGGTTGTTTTTCAAGTTCAACACTTAAGTCAACTAGAGAACCAGTAATTGTTGGCACTCTAACAGCTAAACCATGAAGTTTTCCTTTCAATTCAGGTAATACCAAACCAATTGCTTTAGCTGCACCAGTAGTTGATGGAACTATTGAAACAGCTGCTGCTCTTGCTCTTCTTAAATCACTATGTGGAGCATCTTGTAATCTTTGGTCTGCAGTATATGCGTGAATAGTATTCATTAGACCAGATTTAATTGTGAAGTTTTCATGTAATGCTTTTGCCATAGGTGCAAGCGCATTTGTTGTACAAGAAGCTGCAGAAACAATTTTATCTGAAGCTTTTAATATTTTATGGTTTACGTTGTAAACAACTGTTGGAATATCTCCTTTAGCTGGAGCTGAAATTACAACTTTTTTTGCACCAGCTTCTAAGTGCTTGCTAGCACCTTCAGCAT
This sequence comes from uncultured Mycoplasma sp., assembly GCA_949285105.1. Taxonomy (GTDB): domain Bacteria; phylum Bacillota_I; class Bacilli_A; order Mycoplasmatales; family Mycoplasmoidaceae; genus Malacoplasma. The sequence goes on from CASDXH010000001.1 coordinate 8,230, forward strand.
CTACGAATCTACCAGTTGATTCAATAACAACATCAATACCTAATTTTTTTCAAGGTAAAGCTGCTGGATCTTTTTCAGCGTAAACTGGAATACGTTTACCGTTAACAACGATTTCATTTTCAGTGTTGCTAATTTTAGCTTCACATTTTCTGTGAGCTGAGTCATATTTTAATAAGTGTGCTAAAGTTTTAGCACTAGTTAAGTCGTTAATAGCAACAACTTCAACTTTTTTATTTCCAATGAATTGTCTGAAAGCTAATCTTCCAATACGGCCAAATCCATTAATAGCCACTTTAATTGCCATATATTAATCTCCATAAAAATAATATTAATAATTTCTTTTTAAATTACCAATATAATTATAAAGAAAAAAAGATTTCTACACCAATATATAATTGGCATTAAAAAACAAAAATTAAACTTGTATATATAAACTTTATAAGTAATTGATAGATAAGTAAAAAACAGATACCTATTTGGTATCTGAAATTAACTAATTAAAGTTTACTTTTTGGTTCTATATCAAATAAAGCCAAACAACTTTTTATTGTTCACTTCAATGCAGTTAATAACATAACTCTTTGTTTTAATAATTCAGTATCAGAAGATTCTGAAAAGATTTTAGTCTCATTGTAATAAGAATGGAATATCATTGCTAAGTTGTAAAGGAACGTTGGAAGCTTTTGAACTTCATAAGATTTTGAAATGTTTTCAATTGTATGTGGATAATAGAACATCATATTAACAAGTTCTTTTTCTTTATCTAAAGTTATCTTGTCAAAACTTGTAGCTTTTTTATTTTTTATTATTCTATTTGCTTTTTGTAATAGTTTGTTTATTCTTGCATAAGCATAGAAAACATAGTACAAGTGTTCATCATATGATTTGTTGTTAAATTGTTGTACATCAATTTCAAGATGTGCTTCTGAAGCTTGTGAAACTAATAATCATCTAGAACTATCAACTCCAATTGTTGATATTAGATCTCTTAGAGTAAGTGATTGTCCGCTTCTTTTAGACATTTTAAATTCTTCGCCATTTTTTGTAAGCTTTACCATTTGCATAATTATTACATGCATAATCTCAGGTTTAAATCCAAAACATTGTAGAGCAGCAGTCATTCTAACCACATAACTATTATGATCGGCTCCCCATATATTAAACAATTTACTTACACCATCTTTTCTAGTTATCTTTATATTGTGGTAAGCAATGTCTGGTAAGAAGTAAGTAAATTTCTTATCACTTTTAATAAGAACTCTATCCTTATCATCATTATATTTAGTAGATTTTAATCAAATAGCCCCATCTTTTTCATATACATTTTTTCCAAGCTTTTTGATTGTTTTTCCAATTAGATTTAATTTATAAATATTTGATTCTGGATAGTATCTATCAAACTTAATTCTAAATTCTTTTAAATCTTTTTTTATGAAATCCATACATGAGTTTTTAGAATATGTTTTGAAAAATTCAAACACTTCTTCATCATGAATCTTGGTTTTGTCATAACTTACATTAACAAACTTATCTCCATATTTTTCATAAATTTGCTTAGCAATATTTTTTGGTTCTTCACCTTGGTAATAGTCAGCTGCCATCTTAACTTTTTTACCATTTAACTGTAAGTATCTATAAAAAGTTGACATCCCTAATTTTTCAATTTGAGAACCACCATCATTAATATAATATTCTCTTGTTACCCCAATACCGTTTTTTAATCAGATATTTGAAAGCGTCATCCCTAAAGCTGCATTTCTTGCATGACCAATATGTAAAGATCCTGTGGGGTTTGCTGAAACATACTCAATATTATATTTGATGTTTTTTGGCGCAAATTGACCATAGTCTTTTTCTTCTTTAATAATTTGTTTAACTAACTTAAATCTTGTTTCATGATTTAAAAACATGTTAATGAAACCAGGTCTTACTATCTCTATTTTTTCAAATAATCCTGAAGCCATTAATCTTTCCTTAATGCTTTTTCCAATTTCCATTACATCATTTTTAAGAATAGAAGAACAAGCCATAGCAGCATTAGTTGTAAAATCACCTAGGTTAATTGATTTAGCTTTATCAACATTTATATTAATTTTCTTTATTGAATACTTTTCAAGTAGAAATTTTCTTATATCTTTTTCTATTGAAGAAAGTAAAGTATTTTTAATCATTAGTCTTCTCCTTTTTGTGACGCATGTTGTCCCCTTTTAATAATATAAAATTATTGTCTACAAGAGTTTTAATTCTATCTATTATTCTTCCAGCTATGAGATAACTATCATCCCCTTTTAAACTTTTTTTAATCTTTTTTTCTAACTCATCTATTGATAGGTTGGAATTAAAATATGTAATTTTATTATTAGCATATCGTTGATTAAGCAGATTGAGTAATATGTTTGAATAAAATCAATCAGTTGCATACTCAGCACCCATGTCATCAAGAAACAATACATCTGCATTCTGAGCATCCTGTATAATTTTTCCATTTTCTATTTTTTTATCACTGTTGTTAAATCCATCTTTCAACATATTTACAAAGTCTGGAACATATATGAAACAAATTGTTTTATTAAGTTTTTCAGCAAACAAGTTTGCAAATGCATTACTGCAATATGTTTTTCCAATTCCAAAAGTTCCATAAATATAAATACCTGTACTGGATCCAGATTTAACTTTTTGTTGAAACATTTTTATCAATTGGTTTTTTGTTGCATGAACTTCATTTCCTATTCATTTTTTATCCAATTTAACATCTGTTAAAAAAGTGTCTGAATAATAATGATATAGATATTTTTCTTTGTAACTTTTTTCTTTGAAAATCTTTTCCATCTTTACACACTTTGTGTAAAAGAAATAAAGTTTATTATCTTCACCCCTACAAACATCTAAGTGAACATTTAAATGATTTGAACATCTATCTTTTAACTTCATACAATCAACTGTTTGGTTCATAATTTCCTTAAAGAAAAAATAATATTGCCTTATTTCCTCTTCAGTCAAATCAAGAATTAAAAAGTGAGGAAATTCATTTACTTTTTTTATTTCCTTCTTATAAATGGAAAGCAATTCTTCTTCAGATAACAAAGAAGAATTGTTTTTATTTTCCTTTTTAATTTGTTGAAATTCTTTTATTAACATAACTGTTATCCATTAAATATCAATATCAACCAAAGGTTCATAATCGTCTTTACAAGATATATCTTCACTAACAAAACCTTTGCTACTTTCTATTTTACCAACTAAATCTTTATTAGAATTATTAGATTTAGATGATTGATTTCTTTTGAGTTTAGAAGTTGGGTTCATTAGGTATTCATAAGCTTGCTCAACAGTTTCAATGTTTTCTAAATTAAATGATCTTGCAGTCTTTGTTAAATATTTAACATTTAATTTATGATGCGTTTTATCGATAGAGAAATCAATCATTATGTTAATTAAACTATCATTTAAAAAATACTTATTTCTTAATTCGTTAATAATTTTTATTTCTTCATCAGAAACTTCTGATTTTAAAATTGCTGATAAGTATTGTTCTGATTTTAAGTTTTTATAATCAAAAAAAATGTTGCTTAAAGAATCAATAGAACTTTTTTCAATAAACATTTGTTTGTTTCTATTAAGTTTTATTTTGTTAAAAAAATCTAACTTAACAGAGCTGTTATTAAATTGTGAAACCTCTTGCAAAAATAGAAGTTTATTAACAACAAATTGATCGCCTTTTTTTACAATGGAGTTATAAATTGCTTTTTCTATATTTTCATAACTCACATCATAATTAATATAGTATTCATTAATTTCATTTTTAACATCATCTATGTTAATAGCTAAAGAAGATGTCTTTGATATTGACTTGTATAATTTATCAAAATTAAATTCTAAAGTTTCTCTAACCCTATTATTATTTGAATAATATGAATCAAAACTTTCTGAAATCTTTTTAACATTATCTGGAACAAAAGATGAAGCAAACTGAGTTTTTAATTTATGAAATTCGTTTTCCCCAATCGTTTCAATTAATAAAGATTCCACTTTTTTATTTTCAATTAGATCACTAAATTTTTTAGGCTCTAGTAATTCAAAATAATAAGTATTAGTACTTTTTTCATAATAAGTATTTAATAACTTTAGTGCTTCAAGATTATTTCTTATATCATCAAATTCTTTCTTTTTTGTGATGTTTAGAAATTTAAAAATTGATCCAATATGATTTGTAAAAAACTTAACAGTATTGTAAATAAGGAGTTCAGCATACATAAAGTTGTAAAAAGCCAAAGCTTTAGAACTTAGTAATGGTGCATAAGCTTTATTTAATATAGCTAAGTTAATACTAATATCTGTCTTATAAATATATTTATATTCTGATTGTAAAAAGTTTGACATAATAAAAAACTCCTTATTAAAAATAGGTGTAAAAATAAAAGTAAATATACATATATATGAAATGTATATTTGGTTCTTTGTATTTAAACATGCCTATTCAAAACAAGAAGTTATGAATATTAAACAAATCTAAATTGCTCTTTATGAAGTACTTGCATTACACAAATATAGTCAAAAAGATTAACCTATAAGAGTGTAAATTATTTATCAATATGTTCCAATATTTTTTTAATATTATTCTTAAATTTTTCTAGTGTGCTGTTATTATCCACAATGAAATCTACAAAAACAGTATTTGTATATTCATTATTTTCTAGGTTTCCCACATCTTTTGTGGAAAACTTAATAACATTTTTTATTTTTTGAAATGGGTTTTTTTCAGTAATTTCTTCATCTCTATTAACTGCTATTACTAGATCAAATGCTTTATCAAAAAATTTTGGACCATAAATGTAAATACCAAGCTCAGCAAAGATTAAACCTTTCGATTCTTTTTTTAATTCAAGTAATTTGCTTAACATTATAGGAAACATTATAGAATTTAATTTATTTCTAAACTTAGAGTCACTTAGGATTAATTCTCTTAATTTATTTCTATCAACTTGAATTTCGTTTACATATTCTTTACCAAAATTTTCCTGTATGGCGATATATCCAATTTCATCTCTATTATAAATTTGATGAATATATTCATCCATAATAAAAACATTATATCCATAAGAAGATATGATTTTCATAGCAGTTGATTTACCTTTATTGACTAGTCCAGTAACACAAACTAGTTTTGAGTCTTTTGTTTTAACTTCTGACATTTTGGACAATAATAAGTTCCTCTACCATTTACTTTAGTTTTTTCAATAATTGTTTTACAGTCAGGACACGGGAATCCTTTTTTTGTATGAACTTTTAAAAAGTTTTGGAACTCTCCCTTTTTTTCTTTTTTATAAAAATATGTTGATATAGTAGTACCTTTATTTTCAACAGCTAATTTTAAAATTCTATTTGCATGGAATGCTATATCTTCAAATTGTTTTTTTGTGACTTTGTTCCCTGGTAGGTTTGGGTTTATCTTGGAAGCAAAAAGAATTTCATCAGCATAAATGTTACCTATACCTGCAACATTAGTTTGATCTAATAAAAGAGTTTTAATTGCACGATTTGATTTTCCTATATTCTTTTTTAAATAATCTGCACTAAAGTCTTTATTAAGAGGATCTAAAGCTAGTTTTTTTAATTCTTTTGATTCAAGATAATTATCTTCTTTATAGATTGTAAAAGTTCCAAATCTTCTTGTGTCTTCATATCTTAGCTCTTGACCATTATCAAATGATATTCTTACAAGAGTATGTCTTTGGTTAATAGGGTAATCATTTGGTTCATAAAATAATTTCCCTTCCATTCTTAAATGAACAACAAAAACTTTATCATTTGTTAAGTGAAATATTAGATATTTACCAACTCTTGAAATGCTTGAAATTTTTTCATTTAATAAATGATTTTTAAAATTATCAAATGTTGCATTTTTAAAAAGCTTTGGCATTTGCGTTCATACATCTACAATTGTATGATTGGTGCACTTTTGTTCAACAAGGCTATCAATCATACTTTGTACTTCTGGTAGTTCTGGCATATTATCTCCTTCTTATATGTATTTATTAAACCCAGAGAAATTGTACTTCTTTATAATTTCTTTAAGTTTCTCATTATCCTTATTTCTTATTTCTAAATCTGTTAAGGGTTTGTTATCAAAATAGTCTAATAAGATTGTTGCAAGTCTTTTACATTTAATCCCAACATCTTTATTCTCAAATATTTTAGATTTAACTGATTTTGATTCAATAAAATCTAAATTCGCAATTATTTTTTCTAGCGTCCCAAAACGTTTTAACAGATCAATGGCTGTTTTATGTCCTATACCTTTAATACCAGGCAAGTTATCAGATGAATCTCCAGCAATCCCTTTATAATCTGGAATTTGACTTGGTTTTAAACCATCATTTAAGTTTTCAAAGTTTTCTTCTGTATAAGTTATTGTTTCACTTATCCCTTTTTTAAAATGGATTACATTTACATTTTTATTTACCAATTGAAGAATATCTTTATCTGATGTGTAAACATCACAATCAATCCCTGAATCTGATAATACTTTAGCACTTGAACCAACAATATCATCTGCTTCAATTCCTGGAACACAAAACACATTAAAACCAAAATAAGGCATTATGTCTTGTATAATTGGAATTTGTTTAATTAAATGTTCTGGAGTTTTTACCCGATTAGCTTTATACTCCTCAAACTCCTCTTTTCTAAAGTTTTTTTCTTTGTGATCAAAAGCTATAATAGCATAATCATATTTTTTAGATTCTAAAATTTTATAAATTATTAGCATCATAGTTTTAATGGCATTAGTTGGGAAAACATTATTTTTAATAAAAAAATCTAATTGGTTAATTGTCCCATAATATGCTCTAAACATTAACGAGTTGCCATCTATTATTAGTGCTTTTTTCATGATTTATAACCATTCCTTTATTGAAACTATTTGTCTTCCTCTTGAACCACTTTTAATATCGACTACAACACGTTTACCTTTGTAATCAGTATCTGCATCAAATAGTGCTGATATAAAACAAGCTGCATCAAAAGTATTGTTTTCAAAATCTATAAAACTTACAAAGTACATTGTCTTATCTGTTTTAGTTTTAGTTTTTCTTACAGATTTAATTGTTGCTAATGTTGTGAATTGAGAAACTGAATCATCAACATCTTTAAAAGATATACAATTGTATTTTCCAACTAGTGGGTCTTCACTTTTTGATGGCTGAATTAATTCTTTATCATTTGGGTCTGGGAAATAGATACCAAGTATTTCAACCATTTTATCCCTTATTTCATCAAGACTAATTTTATTTACGTCAACAGAACTATGTTTTGTTGATTCTGGAACATCTCAGTAAGCTGCTTGGCTATCGCCTTCTTGGAGTTTCAAAATTAATTCTCTTCTTGATACTCCAAAACTATCAAAGGCTCCAGCATAAATTAAAAGATCAATTATAGTTTGATTAATTTTGTAATCCTGTAAAACTCTGTATGCATCAGTGTATGAATCAAATTTTTTGTTATCAGTATTTTCTCTTGCTTCAATAATTTTTTTGGCTTTTTCATCTCCAATGCCTTTTATTGAGCCAAAACCAAACATAATTGAGTTTGTTGATAATCTAAATGTTTTTAATGAATTATTAATACTTGGTGGTAATACTTTAATTTTAAGTCTGTCGCATTCTTTAACATATGTTCTTGTTTTTTCTTGGTTGCCATCAAATGATGTCATAAGAATGGCCATGAATTCAACAGGATAATAGTATTTTAAATAAGATAATCAATACCCAATTAATGAATATGCTATTGAGTGTGAATGATTAAATCCATAATTGGCAAAAGTATAAATATAATTAAATATTTCATCAAGTTCTTTTGTAGAATAACCATTTTCTTTTGCTTGGTTATAGAACTTAACTTTAAAACCTTCTAGTTCATCACCTTGTTTTTTAGAAATAATTCTTCTAAAAATATCAGCCTCACTAGCGGAGAAATTTGCAATTCTTTGTACTAACGAAATAACTTGTTCTTGATAAACTATTATTCCATATGTATTTTCTAATATATCTTTACACTTAATATCAACATAATCTACTTTTTCTTTTTTGTCTCTTCTAGCAATAAAAGACTTTATATTTTGTTGAGGTCCTGGTCTGAATAAAGCAGAACATAAAGATATATCTTCAATACATTTAGGTTTCATTTGTTTAATTAAAGATCTCATTCCAGGAGACTCTAATTGAAAAATTCCTAATGTGTTCCCCATTGAGATATCACTAAAAACTTTTTGATCTTCTAGATTAATTTTATATAAGTCAATTTCTAATTTATATCTCATGTTAATAAGGGTTAAAATGTTACTTATTGTCGTTAGGTTAGTTAAACCTAGCAAGTCCATTTTAATTAACCCAAGTTCTTCTAAATACTCCATTGAGTATTGAGTAACTATTTCCTTGTTCGCACCTAATTGGATAGGAATAGTTTCTACCAATTTGTTTTTTGATAAAACAATACCTGCAGCATGAATTCCTATCTGTCTTGGGAATCCAATTATTTTATTAGCAATTTCAAATAATAATGGATTATTGTTTTTCTCTAATTTCAAAATTTGATTTGATTCAACATAATCTAAAAAGTTATCCTCCAAATCATTTGGAAACTCTTTTGATATTTTATTAATTGTTGGTAAAGGAATTTTTAAAACTCTACCAACGTCTCTAATTGCCATCTTTGCTTTTAGTCTTTGAAAAGTTGAGATATGAGCTACATGATCATATCCATATTTTTCAAAAATATAATCAATGATTTCTTGACGTCTTGTATCCATAATATCAATATCAATATCTGGCATACTTAGTCTTCCTGGATTTAAAAATCTTTCAAAAACTAAATCATATTTAATGGAGTCAATTGAAGTAATTCCTAATAAATAAGCAACTAAAGAACCAGCGGCTGAACCTCTTCCTGGACCAACAAGAATTTTCTTATTTCTTGCTTCTTTAATGAAGTCTTGGATCACAAGGAAATAATCATTGAAACCCATGTTATGAATGATATCTAATTCATAGTTCATTCTTTTAATATAAATATCTTTTTTATTTTGATCTATGAAACCAGCTAATATTTTTTCATTTAATCCTTCTTGGCAAAGTTTGTTAATATAAACTTTTGAAGAAAGGTTAGATGTATTTTTAAATTCAATAAGGTTATCATGTTTAGTGTCAAAAACTAAATCTATCTCCTTTATTTCTTTTGACAAATTTGACATTGCAACGTCATCAAACAACTTAGAAAAATCTTTAGGAGTTATAAAGTGTTTTAACTCTTCTTTATCATCATCTAAATCTATTTCATCAATAGTTTTATTATCTTTGACAGCACCTATAACTTTAAGTGTTTTTAAATCATTATTATCGTTTAGTCTTACTTCATTTATTGCAATTCTATTTTCTTTAGTTTGGTCTTGAGAGTAAATGTTTGTTTTCTTGCTATTAAAGTTTGAACCAACTTTATTAACTAAAAAAACATTTTTATCTAATAATATTTCAATATCAAATTCTTTTTCTGTAAGAATAAAAGAAGAAATTTTGATAAGACTTTTAAATCCATCAAAATTTTTTGCATATACTAAAAAATTAAAATCTTTGTAATTAACATCAAGCCCAATAATTGGCTTTAGTTTATTTTTTAAAGCTAGTTTATAAAACTCAAAAGCACCATACAAATTAACATCTGTAACTGATGCATATCCAATGTTATTTTTAATAGCAAAATCTATAATGTTTTGAAAATTAACTGTTGAAGATAGTAAAGAATATGAAGAATATGTGTTTAAATTTGGAACAATAAAATTATCTTTCATTAAGTATTTTTTTAATGATCTCTTTTTCTTGTTTGCTTAAAGTATCGTTATCAAGTCTATACTTTAATTCTTTTGTGCTTAAACTACTATATCTTTCATAAGTCAATTCATCTTCAGTTTTTGACAAATTAAAGTTATGAATATCAATTTTTGTAGTCTCTTCTTTTCTATTATCTTCTAATAATTGTTTTCTATATTCATCTTTAACTTTTTTATCTTTATTTTTCTTAAAAAACATATACTATTACCTACCGAATTAATTATAAATTAATTAACTAAGTTTAAATCATTTAAATATTGCTTTAATCTATTAACAACTTTATAGAATTCTCTTTCGCTATCTAAAGTAAATCCAGCAGCGAACTTGTGACCACCACCACCAAGTTCATTAGCGATATGGTTGATTTGAATATCCCTACTTCTAATAGATCCTTTTCAGCTTTTTGTTTGTTCATCAAAATAGATAGTAGTTCAAATATATACATTTTTGATGTCACTTAATAAGTGAACCATTGATAATTGAGGAAAGATGTGGAATTTATTATGTGCCCCTTTAGGTATTACAAAGTAAGCAACACCATCTTCAATTTTTGCTCTCTTCATTAAATAATTTGTAAATAGAATTTGAGATTTTTCTCTAAGATAAACAGCATCATGTACATCAATTCTACTAAAACCTGTTGAAAGTAACTTCCCAGTTATTTCATAAGTTGATGGTAAAGTATTTGTGTGTAAAAATCTTCCAGTATCTGTAATGATTCCAGCATATAAATATTTAGCACAATCTGAAGTTAACTTTAATTTACTTTCAATAAATAAAGTAGCTCACATTTCACAGGCTGCTGGCATCATAGGATCAATTCATTCATAGTCTGCAATTGTTTCAACTTGCGGGTGATGATCAACCCTTATAGTTTCTTTACATATTGTGTTTCTTCTTGAGTAAACTCTAGAAGCATTAGCAGTATCTGAAATAATACCAAGAGATGATGCTAAAAATTCATCTGAAGCTGCATTTTCTTTTTTATCAAATTTGAATAGAGTAGAACCATATATTTCTGGCAAAGTATCAAGACCAATAATTTTAACTTTCTTATTTTGGAAATTGCTATTAATAAATTCTTTTAAAGCAAAGCAAGATCCAAGGGCATCAAAGTCAGGTCTTTCATGAAAGAATAATGATATATTGTCATACATGTCTATCTTACTAAGAATGGCATCAAGAATACTTTTCATTTTCTACCCCTCAATAATTCTTAAATTTTTTATAGCACTATTTTCTAATAATTCTAATAGTTCTAGACTTTTTTCATTTATTTTTGCACGCTTAATTGTTGGTCTAGTAATTGGATTTTTCGGTGCAAATAAAGAACAAATATCTTCATGGTCTGTAATAGAAATATCATAAGTCCCAATTTCTCTTGCAATTTTAATAATATCATTTTTGTCATATGTTAAAAGTGGTCTAAATACTATCATGTCATTAACAACTGAATTTATTGTTGTCATACTTTCAATAGTTTGAGATGCCACCTGACCCAGTGAGTCTCCACAACATAAAGAATCATACTTTAAAGACTTAGCTAATTGGTTTGCTATTCTATAAAAACTTCTTCTCATTAATGTTATTCTATACTTCTCATCCCTTGCATGAGTTAATTCATGCTGTATCTTTGTAAAATCCACAATATAAAATTTGGGTTTAAATATTTTACCATTTAAAGTTACTTTATTTATCAAGTTTTTAATTTTATCAATTGTTTTTTGTGTAACTTCAGAAGTAATGAAAGTTAAATAATCTACAGACAAACCTTTCTTTTGAACCAGAAAAGATGCCACTGGAGAATCAATCCCCCCAGAAATTAATGAAAGACACGAACCATTCAATCCAATAGGCAATCCATTACATCCTTGAATTCTATTGAAATAAAATAATGATTTATCTTTTCTTAATTCTATTCATATGCAAAGATTTGGATTATGAACATCAACTTTTAAATTTGAACAAGAAGCTAAAAGTTTGGTTGCTACATATCTTTTTATTTCTAAATGATCTAACCCTATGTCATATTTTCTTTTAAGTTCAATTTTAAAAGTTGTTTCTTGCTGAGGAATTATTTTCTTAATTGATTCAGATATTTTGTCCAAATCAGTTTCAGTTTCATAGGCTTCTATAATATACATTATTCCTGGAGTTAAAGAAAGAATTTTTATAATGTCTTGTTTTTCAGAAGCATTATTGAAAAGCACTTTTGCACAATCAATTTGTTTTTCAACAACAACATCATATCCATTTAGAGAACTTTTTATATTTTTAATTAACTGGTTAATAAATTCATTTTTATTATTACCCTTTAATGTTAGATCACCATACTTTATATATATAATCTCTTTCATCTAACCTCCAGGGGATATTATATTATGATAATACAAAAATTAACTTTATCAAATTTAGAATAAATTAAAATAATTCACCAAAAAAATTATATATGAATGCAAATAAATAATTGCTTTATTTTAAAATTCTGTTTCCAAATTACAAAGTAAAAATATTTATCTAATATTAAAATAAAACTATTGAGGTGAAATATGAACAAAAAAATAGAAGCATCAATTTTAGCTTTTGAAAAAAATTTTTTCAAATTTAAAAAAACATCAAAACTTATGTGAGAACAAGGTATTACAAACATTCATTATGATGTAATGGATGGGATATTTGTTCCCAACACTGCATATAATGGCGAAAGAATAAACTTACTTAAAAAAATAGGATTTAAAATTAGCGTCCACTTAATGGTCACAGATGTTGAAAAATATATAAAAAAATTTGTTTACAAGAACATTGATTATTTGACATTCCATTGCGAAGCAACAGATAAAAATAAAGCGATGGAAATTATTAAATTTATCAAAGGGAAAAACATAAAAGCTGGGATAGCAATAAAACCAGAAACTCCAATAGAATATTATATAGAACTTATAAGAATGAGTGACATTATCACTGTCATGGGTGTTCAACCTGGATTTGGTGGACAAAAATATATTCCCCAAACTACATACAGATTAAAAGAGTTGTCAAAATTAAAACCTGAAGGTTGTATCATCCAACTTGATGGTGGTGTTACAACAGAGATAATAAAACTAACAAAAGAATATGTTGATTCTTTTGTTAGCGGAAGTTTTTTAGTTAAAACAGAAAATAAGAAAGAAATTTTAGACTTATTAAATAACTAACTTTTCTTAAGGTCACTTAATCAGAATTTGTCATCATCACCAAGTTCTGGACTAATACCTGAAATAATGTGTTGGTTATATCAATCTCTTGCAATATCTATAATTTTACTAAATGCATCACGATCCAAAGTTAGTTCTACTAATTCAATTTTTCTTGTCTTTGGATCAAATTCCTCTGGTCTTGCATAATCTTCTTTTTCTAAGAAAGCGATTGCAAAAATACCTTTAGATATATTTCTTAAATATAGATATAAAGAAAGTTGAAGTTTATATTCTAATGGAACTTCAATTTCTTTTTTTTCATTGTATCAAGATTCAAGCTTTCCTCCTTTTAATTTAACAAGCGGAATATTTTCGTCATCTTTTTGAAGTTTCAAAACACCGTTTTCATTTTTATAAACAAATGAATCTATAGATGTAGTTTTTATTTCAAGCATTGGCAAATTTTTATCATATAAAAAATTACCATTGTTATCAATTGGTTCCCCATCTGGAATACCACCAAATATTGGGTCATCAAAAACGTCTCATTTTACTTCAAATGGATTATATTGTTTAAAAGAAATATCTAATTTTTCTTCAACATATTTTTTGACTTTTGGTTCAATAGCGTTTCCAACAAATGATAGGGTTTCATCCATTTCTTCATAATAAATGTTTGTCATCATTGCCCACATTTTTGCTGGAGAAGTATATTGGTTTCTATTAATTATAGAAGCTAGTCTACTACCAGTAATCTTTTTGAACTTTTTATTGTTTGCTAAAAGATAGTCTGTTGAAAGATGTATTCTATTGTTTTTGATTGTAAAATCTACACCATATTTAGCTTTAAAAGGCATCTTAAACCTCATGTAATTAAATAATATTTTAATTATATAGAAAAACTTACTAATTTATAAAATTGTAACATTTGTTAAATGTACACTGTGGTTTTTAATCATTAAATAAGTTTTATAAACTAAAGAAATTCATAAATAAAAACTCTACTATGTTTTGCAACATAGTAGAGCTGAATTTTTAAACCTGAATTACTCATAGTTATTTTGTGCGACAATTTTTAATGCAACCTCATAATCGAATTCAGTTGTTATTTTAAAGTTTTTTGATTCGCCAATAACATTACTTATTACAACATTATTTAAATAAAATAATTTAATTACATCATTAATTTCTTGGTCATTAAAATTTGTTGCAAGTTTGTTATAGGATCTTAGTTTAAAAGATTGTGGTGTTTGAACACAATAAAATTTACTTCTATTTGGATAGCTTAATATATTGTTGTTTATATCCATTTCTAATAATGAATCAATTGTTGGAACAATTGTATTTACAACTCCAAAGTACTCTAGTCTTTCAATGTGGTTATTAATTAATTCATCGCTAACAAATGGCCTTGCTGCATCATGAGTAATAATATTAATTTCAAATACCTTATAAGCTATAGTGTCGTTAATGACTCTAATTGCATTGTTTAAACTATCATATCTTGTTGGACCTCCAGAACAAACAATTATTTTTTTATCTTGATACTTATTTTTTACTTCTGCTTTTATGTGTTCAACATATTCAAAATTTGTAACAAAGAAAATTAAATCAATATTTGGATTTTTATAAAAGGTATTAAGACTATAATGATAAACTCTTTTATCATGACCTAATGGAAGAAATTGTTTAGGTAAGGATGAGTTAATTCTTTCTCCAATGCCTGCAGCTAAAATAATACCTATGTTCATACTCTTCTCCTAAAAAAATGATATTTGATTATCATCTTCTAAATGTTTTAACACACCAAGTTCATTTAATATACTTAGATGCGTTTTAGTTAATTTAGTTCTTTCCATTAAATCTTCTTTAGAAGTAAACGGACGTTCTTTTCTTGCTTCTACAATTGAATTAGCAACTGCTTCACCCAATCCATCAATAGCACTAAAAGGTGCTATTAGATGTGAATCCTCAACCACAAATTCTGTTGCTAAAGACTTGTTTAAATCAATATTCTTTATTGCATATCCTCTTGCAACCATTTCTAAACAAATTTCATATATTGGTAATAAATCTCATTCTTTGTTTGTTACTGTAGATTTAGTTTTGTTATTATAGTATCTTTTTTTAATATCATTTATCTTGTCTTCAATAGCGTGCTTTCCAGCTATGATTGAACGAAGATCAAATGACTGAGTTCTAATAGACAAAAACGAAGAATAAAAATATAGTGGATAATAGATTTTAAATCAAGCTATTTTTCAAGCCATAATAACATAAGCTGTTGCATGAGCTTTTGGGAAAAGATATTGAATTTTATTACAAGAATTAATGTATCATTCAGGAATGTTTTTTTCTTTTAAAAGCTTTTCATATTCAGGTGTTAGTTGTTTACCTTTTCTTATGTCTTCCATTATCTTAAATGACTTAAGTGAATCAATTCCTTTTTGAATTAGATAAACCATGATGTCATCTCTACATGAGATAACTTCTGAAATTTTAACTCCACCAGTTTCAATTAAATCCTTTGCATTATTTGTTCAAACA
Organism: uncultured Mycoplasma sp.; assembly: GCA_949285105.1. Taxonomy (GTDB): domain Bacteria; phylum Bacillota_I; class Bacilli_A; order Mycoplasmatales; family Mycoplasmoidaceae; genus Malacoplasma. Next base: position 23,834 of record CASDXH010000001.1, read on the forward strand.
AATGTACCATGAGATAAACCAGAAATTCTTATTAGATCTGAGAATTTTTTAGGTCTAATTACAAGTAGCATTTCTTTAACAAAGTTTGTACCAAACTCTGGAACTCCATTTGTACCAACCTTAAGAATTTCATTAACATCACCGAATTTTAAATCTAGCGATTCTGTAGAACTAAATAGCTCCATAACCTTGTCATCATGCATTGGTATTGTATCTGGATCAACATTTGTTTTTTCAGTAAGCATTTTTAATACTGTTGGATTATCATGTCCTAGAATATCAAACTTTAGTAAGGTGTCATGTAAATATTCAAAAGCAAAGTGGGTTGTTAATCAACCTTGTGATTTGTCATCTGCTGGATAATTTACCGGTGTGAAATCATAAACATCAAATTCGTTTGGTATTACTATAATACCACCAGGGTGTTGGCCGGTTGTTCTTTTAACATCTTCACACTTAGTGGCCATTCTAGTAATTTCAGCACCTCTCACTTTATCTTTACCAATGGATTCAAAGTAACCTTTTACAAGACCATAAGCTGTTTTTTCAGCAACAGTACCAATTGTACCTGCACGAAGCACTTTGCTTTTACCAAACATTTCTCTAATAAATTCATGAGCTCTACTTTGATAAACTGCTGAAAAGTTTAAATCAATGTCTGGGATTTTGTCTCCATCAAATCCCATGAAGGTTTCAAATGGGACATTGTGTCCATCACTAATTAATTTGTTATTACAGTAAGGGCAATTTTGATTTGGCAAATCAAAACCACTTTGATATTCATTCATAAATTTAATGTACTTACAATTTGGACAAAGATAATGGGGAGGAAGTGGATTTACTTCTGTTATGTTAACAAGTCATGCTGCAAGAGAAGAACCAACAGACCCTCTTGAACCAACCACATAACCATCATTAATTGACTGCTTAACAAGTAGGTGCGAGAATCAATAAATCATTGCATATCCATTGCTAATAACAGATTCTATTTCCCTATTAATTCTATCCAATATAATTTGATCTATTTTTTCTCCATAGATTTTTCTAGCATTTTCATAAATTAATTCTTTTAATTTTTCTTCTGCACCATTAATTGAAGGAGAAAATAATTCATCTTTAATAGGTTTAATTTTTGGTTCAAACATGTCTGCAATAGCATTTGGGTTTTTAACAACTATTTGTTCAATCAACTCTTTATCTTTTAAGAAGCTAAATTCATGTTTCATTTCTTGTGTTGTTCTATAAAACAAATCAGGCATTACTTCATTTTGCCCATCATATCTATAGAATCTATGTCTTTTACCACCAATTGATTTTGAATGTACATATACATCAAAAAATTGTTTATCAGATCTATTAATATAATATGTGTCAGAAGATGCTATCACTAATTTATTTAATTCTTTTGCAAATTTAATGATTCTTTTTGTTGCGTCAATGTAAGCTTCTTGAGAATAAACTTTTCTACTTATTTCATGGGCAAAACAAGATAAAGGAGATATTGTTATAAAGTCATAATATGATATTGCTTTTTTAAGTTCTAAATCTGTATCTGACATCGCTTTATCAATAAGTTCTCCCTCAGTTGGTGAGTTTGAAATAAGAAAACATTTTTTATTATCATCAATATTTTCTTTATATATTTTTGCACCTTCATAGAAGTTATCTGTAAGTGATATTGAAACTAATTTATAAAAGTCTCTCATGAATTCTTTTTTAAGACAGTAAACTGTAACCCAATGTCCTCTAGTTCTAGATTTTAAGTATTCATTATTTTCCAATCTTTCATTAATTTCTTTAAAAGTGAATATTTGTTCTTTTTCCAAAATTTCAATGAATTTTTTTCATACTGATAACAAATATTCACAGTCCACTAATGATCTATGAGCTACAGTTTCATCATAGTTAATTTTAAACTTTCTACAAATTGCTCCTAGTGTGTGTCCAGATATTTGTTCATTCAATGCTCTTGATAAGTAAAGAGTATCAACTGAAGTATTTGTTATTAAAGGCATATTGTGTTCTGCAAATTTACAATTTAAAAAAGGAATATCAAATTTAAATCCGTTATGTGCAACTATAATAGCATCACCAAAAAACTCTCTTATTTTTATTAGGGCCTCTTTTATAGAAATACCTTTTTTAACATCCTCATTTGTTATCTGTGTAATTTTTGTAATATGCTCTGGAATATCAATTCCTGGATTTACAAAGAACTCAATTTTATCAATAACTTTACCTTTAAAATATTTGATTGCACCAAATTCAATTATCTTGTCATAATAACCAGATAACCCTGTGGTTTCCAAGTCAAAGAAAACTATTTCACAATCATAAGGTTTTTTATCAATTGGATTAATAACAAGGTTAATATTTTTTTTAAGCATTTCAAATTGAGCACCATATATTACATCAATATCATTTTCTTTTGCAAGCTTAGCTGCAACAGGAAAAGACTGACAATCAGATTTATCTGTAATGGCAACTTTTTTGTGCCCTAGTTCTTTAAGTGTTTTAAATAATTCTTTGGGTTTTACTAAACCCTCAGAAGCTGTCATATTAGTATGAACTATAAATTCAACTCTTTTTGTTGGTTCATCATCTACTCTTACAAATTCAGAAGGAATAGAAATAGCTTTCATTGCAGTTATAGTTCCAGATATATCATTGTTCTCAAATGGATCTAACTGAATCTTAACATTCGCTTCAATTCAATGACCTATTTTAAAACTATCTATATATTCTTTTGTGATTCCTTTTTCTTTAGGAAATATTTTTAATACAATAGAGTCTGTATGGTCTGTAATATAGAATTTGATAATGTCATGTCCTGTTTTAGTTTTGACGCTATCAATTTTAAATATTTCACCTCTTACACAAGCATAAAGCATTTCATGGAATATGTTGGCAAGGGGAGTTATATCACCTTTTTTTACCTTATTAAATTGTTTAACTTCCTTACTTTGAAAGTTCATATTTTTACTTGATTCAAGTAATCTTTTGACTTGCGAATTAACTATTTCTTTCTTATCTTTTTTATGGTTATAAACTTCTGTTGTAATTTTATCGATTGATAATTCAATATCATCAAATACAAAGTCACATCTTTCTAAGAACTTTTTAAAAGAGCTCTTATTTTGATTTAGAACATATTCTTCATTTTGATTTAAATAATATAAATTAAAAATATGATTTTCATAAGTTGCTGTTCTTCTATTTAAAATATTCAAAAGAATATCCTTATTATTTAAATTGTTCTTATCAATAAAATAAAGTAAATAATCAATAAGATTATTTACATTAAATTCAGAATAATTAGCTGTGAAATTTATATCGATTGTTTTATCAATATTTTTGATTTTATTTAGTATGTGAAAATATCTTTTAGGTTCGATTGGCTGATTTAACTCAATATTAATTGAGATGACACCATCTATATTTTTAGCACTACATTTAATCTTGTCAGATAGATAATTAATATCCTCTTTTTTGATTAAGTTTATGCTGTAAAAAAAATCAAGGAATTTTTTCATCTTAATGGTTTTCCTTTCTAAATAAAATCGTTAATAATACTACTTACAAAAATTCATAACATGATAATTACACCAATAATAGTTATTGCATTTTCAACTCTAGGGTTTATTTTAAAGTTAAATCATTTTTGTGAAGTCTCAATTGCTATCTTATATCCATCTAATGGAGGAATAGGAATCAAGTTAAAAAAGAAAAGCATGAAATTAAATATGTACATGTAGACAAAGAAAGTTTTGGTAAAATCAATATTCTTAATTACATCTGATGGAGTTTGAATAATATCACCAAATGAAGTACCAGCCCCACTATTTATAAAGAACATATTTTTAAAAATAATTTCAAAAGATTGTCCAATTTGCATAAAAGGATTTATTTTTAGATCAAGGGCAAAAAAAGCAATTAATCAGAAAAATACCGCAAGTAAAATGTTAACAAAGACTCCACCAAAGAAGATAATATTTTTCTGTCACAATTTACAATCATCAATTAAAAGTTTAGATTCTTCTCTTTTAGAAAGTCTTTCATATTTATCATGTGATTTCAAAAAGCAAAATCTTCTAAATTTATATTTAAATGAATTCTCCTCTGATTCATAACCACCAAAGTAATGGTTCTTATATCCAAGTTCCAAACTATCATTGTATATTTCAGTATAAACATTAATAAGTTTATTACTATCTATTAAAACATAAGCCATTAACAAAAACGGCTTAATGCTAACAATCATTCCGCTCCTTGTTCTAAAAGAGAAAATCTTTGGACCTATACCAATAGAAAATTCTTTAACATTAACTTTAAATAACTTAGCAAATAAAAAGTGACCTAGTTCATGTAAAGTCATACCTACAAGGATGGAAACAAGCACTAAAAGTATTAAGATTATCTTCTCTCATACAACACTCATGCTTACCCCCTATTATATTTATTATATACATAAGTTGAAATTAAACTATGTAATCTATAGATATCTGTAACACCAACAATTTTTTCATTTAAAAATGTTGATATACATTCTTCAATGATGCTTATAATTTGTGTGTATTTAATTTTTTTATTTTTAAACAATTCAACACAAGCATCATTGGCGCTTATCAAAATAAGTGGTAAAGTTCTTGAGTCTGAATTCAAGCAATCATATGCTCACTTAATTGGTTTTCATTTTGCAACATTAATTGTATCAAAATCTAAACTTAAATTAGAAAAGTTAATGGGTTTAATTATTTTTTTATTATCACTATTAAATTTATTTATTGCTAATGATATAGCAAGTTTCATATCAGGATTAGATAAATGTGCAAAAACACTATTGTCACCAAACTCAATCATAGAGTGAACTATAGCTTGAGGATGATATACTGCTTCAATGTTATAAGTATTAAAAAGATATCTTGCCTCAATGATTTCAAAACACTTATTCATAAGTGTTGAAGAGTCAATAGATATTTTATATCCCATATTTCACTTAGGGTGTTTTACGGCTTGATCAAAAGAAATATTATCAAGTTCATCTTGGTTATTTATTTTATAAAATGGACCACCAGAAGCTGTAATTAAAATTTTACTTACAGGTTTATTACTATTTTTTAAAAGATCATAAATTGCTGAATGTTCTGAATCTATAGGATAAACGTTTATCTTATATTCTTTAATTAGTTTACTTATTAATCATCCAGCAGCAACAAATGATTCTTTGTTAGCATTAGCCAAATCTATTTTATTTTTTAAAGCAAGCAATGTTATTGATAATCCACTAAATCCAGAAACTGCATTAATAATTAGATCAGGTTGTGTTTTTAAAATCATATCTTGGATAGAATCACAATTATTTAATGAACTATTGTTTGGAGAATAAACAAACAAATCTTTATATATACTTAATTCATCATTTAATAAAGCATTCATCTTTTCAATATTCTTATTAAAAACAACACCCACTATTTTGTGACTTGTCTTACGAATTACATCAATAGATTGTAGTCCAATTGAACCTGTCACACCACATATCAAAATCTTCATTAGTTAGCCTTTTGAATAATCACAATTTTATTGTCTTTACTTATACCAAGATAAATATTGTCTTCTAATCTAAAGTGTTTTTCATCAATCTTATTTTTATTAATGTATTGGATAATAGAGTGTATTTTGTTTGCACTTATATTTTTAAAATTATAGAAACTTAAAAAACTATATACCAAGTGGTATTGGTAATCATTGTTTAATGTAATAAAAAACTTAGCATCAAATTTAACATTCTTTCAGTTTTCAAATAGAGTTTCTACTTCTAAATATTTTCCTCTATTTGAACTATTATATTGAGAAACTCAATTAGCAAATTTATTAATCTCATATCTGTTCATATTGTTAATAACTTTTCTAACAATGTTTCTTTGATACATATCACTATGATTTGTTCAATCATCAGCATAATCTATAAAATGTTTTTCACAATAACTTTTAAGTGTTGATTTACTATAATATAGCAATGGTCTTCAAATTCTTAAATCATTATATTTACCATGCTCTTTAATACCGTAAAATAATGAGGTTGAGTTCTTTTGTTTTTGCATATATGCTGTTTCTAAAAAGTCATTGAAGTTGTGTCCAACCATAATTGTTTTAATGTTTGTTTTGTTTGCAACATCACAAAAAAATTCATATCTTAGAATTCTATATTTCGCTTGTGGATTTTTTATTTTTATATCGTTATACATTTCTTTTTTAACATCTAAAACATATAAAAGAATATTATTATCTTCACAATATTTTCTTACTATTTGTTCATCAATGTGTGTGTCATTACGATCATGATAGTTAACATGGCATACTGCATATATTTCATTTTTGTATATATCAAGCATTGCCATAGAATCTGGTCCACCAGAAACTGCTGCCAAGTATTTTTTGGTTTTGTTTTGTTCCATAATTAGCCACCATTAAATTTATTCATAGCCTGTGTAAAATCATTTTCTAAATAAAATAAAATTGCTTCTGATACCTTATTAATAACAGTATCAATTTTTGGTTTATCTTCACTTTTAAATTTAGATAATACATAACCACTAACTGATATATTTTTGCCAGGTCTTGAAATCCCAATTTTAATTCTTTTAATCTCTTCTGTTTTAAGTAAATTAATAATGTTTTTAATTCCGTTCTGTCCCCCAGAACTTCCCTTAGTTTTTAACTTCAATTTACCTATCTCACTATCAAGGTCATCATATACAACTAGGATGTTTCTAATTGGTATTTTATAAAAATTTATGAACTTGCTTACAAACTCTCCTGATAGATTCATAAATGTTTGTGGTTTTGAAATATAAACCTCTTTATTATACAAATTTACTTTAGTATAAAGACCATTAAATTTGTTTGATAATAAAGAAACATTTATTTTATTACAAAGGGAATCAATGGCATTAAAACCGACGTTATGTTTTGTGTTCTCATATTGAAAACCAGGGTTACCAAGTCCAACAATTAAATATTTATCCATTATCTAATACCTAACATTTTAGAAGCCAATAAGAAAAGAAGTTGTGACTTATAAACAGAGACTGGTAGCCCACGATTATTTTTTATATTGATATCATATTCTTTTAAAAGGTTAGATAACTTAGTTGATTTATGGCCTCTAATTTTTGCTTCATTTGATAAATCAATTATCTTATTATCAAAAGTTTCTTTGAATTTTTTTTCATAGATATGTTGTAGAATTTGTAGATCTATATTGTCATCATTTTTTAAAATAATAGTTTTATCTTTAAATACTTTTCTCAGATCATTAAAAGCATCAACTACATCAACAGCATCTCAAGATTGTTTAATGCCATTTTTAATAAATCTAGTCATATATTTAAAAGATCCATTATGAACGAAAACAATAGATACTTGTTGTATCTCCACCTTATTTCTTAAAACTGTTTTTAAAATAAACATAGCCACGTAGTCTTTCATTGTTACAGTCTCCTAATGTACTAATATAGATTTTAAAATAAAATAATTTATATACTGTAAAAAACACAAATTCTCTAATCAAGCTCCGTTTCTGTAATCCTATCAAAATATAAGAGTTATCATAACATTTGATCAGTTGTCAATCAATCAATTATATTTTTCAATTCAAACTTCTCGTATGCCTTTTTGAGAATTTGTGTTTTTTAAAGTTTACAAATTTGCGAAATTTTGGGTAGCTAATCCAAAAATATTTATTTAGCGCTTATAGCATGCTAACTAGAACATTCAGTGGGAATGACCCACTAAATTTTATTTCTAATTATAATTATAATCTTGGCCATGGGTTACTAATTTTTAAGAAACTAGGTCATCGAGTACAAAGTTCTTAAAAGTCAATAACCCATATAAATTATAGTATAAAATTTTTTAAAATGCAAACTTGGTTAAAAATAAATCACTAAATTTTGCAAACTATCCAAACACGTAAAATATTTAGTAAAACCAATTCCATTATCTATAAAAAATATTTTTATATAGAGAGAATCTACATAAAAATACAAATTGTTTTTTAAAATAATTTATTATGCTTTAATCCCGTTTTTAAATATATTAGTTCTTAATCCATTTGGATATAAAACATTTAATTGTGATTTATAATATCTTTTTTGGTTTGAATGCCCACCATTAATTAAGCCATATGGTTGAAGATTATAAGAACCATAAGAATCATTATAGTTATAACCTTTGCTCATTAATGCAAAGTTGATTCCAACATGAGCTGTAAAATCACTTGCAAAATGAATTCCATATATGTTGTTATCTTGGTCTACAAATATACTTACAGACAAACCAACGGCCATATCCCCATTTTGATCTGTATTACCAAGTCCTGATAAATATATGGAATTATACCACCAGAAGAAACAGTGTTTGATATTGGATTAAGTTTATAACCAAAATCAGCTAAACCAATAAAAAAACAAAAAATACCAGGAGTATCTTTAAAAGTGTTATAGTGTGTTTCTTTCACTAGTTTTGAATCGTCAGATTTTTTATCATTTGATAATGTTGAATGTCTATTTATAAATAAAGCAAGATCACTTGTTGTTCTACTTCCACCAATTGCCTTTTCTTGAGGGAAACCTAAATCATAAAAATCTTTCTTTCTACTTTTTGAATAATTGATTAAAGATTTTTGTGCTGGTTTAAATTTATCTTTTTCTTTTCAGTTGGCATAATTAGAACTAAATCTTTTGCCATCTTTTGTGCTGTTCCATAACCTCCATATGATGTATCATTCACCTTATTGAAGTCTATTTCATAAACACTAAAGTCAGTCATTTCTTCAACGTGATAAAACTTAACATCGTTTGGAACATTTACGGGTTTGGGCACATTCTTAATGAAGTCAGATGGTTTTGAATATAAGTAATCAAAACCCAAAAATACTGGCCTTACAACTGAACATCCAATGGTTTATAGTCCCTATCAGTCATTGCTAAATCAAATGATTCACATGATGGATTGTTGGCAAAATTTTTAGCATAGTTACCATTGCCATTACCAATTTCTAGATGTTTAATTCTTGTTAAAATAACATTACTAGTTGAAAAACTTGGTATCTTTGAAGTATTTGCTTCCTCATAAAAGTTGTAGGAGTTTTTAGATCGTCTATAACATGGGTATTAGTTGCCATATATCACTTAGTTGGATAATTATCATCAGTATAAGAATTACCTTCATCTTTTTGTTGGATTCCTTGAAAAATTTCATAATCTAAAATTCAAGTAATTTCAGGATATGGTGTACCACCTATAGCAAAGTTAATTGAATATAAAATTTGGCAAATCTTTTATACTGCTCATTTATGATATCACTACAAAGAGGTTTTGCATTTAAACAACCGCCATTAGAGTCTGTATTATAAATGCCATCAGCACCTCCGTCTTGCACTATGCTTAATTTATTATTTGAATCTAAAGTTGAAAACTTATTGTGCTGTTTCCAACATTTATTCATGTTTCATAATTATAAATATTTTCAATGTTTCCACCACTTTGAAGATTTATAACATTTCCAAAATTGTTCTGTTTATTACTAAAGGTAACAGCTACATAATCAGCAATCCTTGCAGCACCTGCAGGAACAGAGCTAATAATGAAATTAAAACCAAACCGCCTGTTTTTTTAATCTTTATCACATAGACCTTTCTTTGTTTATAAATAAAATTTTTAAAAAATAAATGGTAATGGTTGACTTTAAATTAATCAAAAGGTATAAAGAACCATTCATGAAAAAACCTCACAATATTATAGAAATTACAAAATTATTAATATATAAAAAATTGTAATAAATAAAAAAATCGAAAATAACTTTTTGTTATTTTCGATAGGAAAAACAAAATAAGTAAAAAGATTTATTTTTTTAAAAGACTTGTATTTTTTCTGCAATAACTCTTAAAGTGTTGCCCTCTTGCGGTCTTACTCTTCCTTTTAATCCGATAAGAGTTCCACTTTCTATTAATTTCAAATCTGTCTTAAACATTGAATTGTTAAGTTCAATGTCAAAGTTGTCATAGTAGTCATCTAAACCATTTCTATTTTCAAAGAAAGGTTTTTCAACTTTTAGTTTTATATTAGTAATAGCTTTATCTGTTTTTATAGCTTCTACTATGCCAATCATAGCGACTAAGTTCATTCTATTCTTACCTCCTTTCCAAAATAAATTGTAGACAAAAAACAAATAGTGGGTACGGGTAAAAAACTATCAAATTTTTCTAAAAATTTTCTTAAAAAATTACAAAGAAAAAACAACACCTATTGATCAGTGTTGTTCTCATAAATTGCAAAAGCTATTGCATATTCTCTTTCATGAGAAATAGAAATACTTACATTATTTATATTTGTACAAATTGGTTTTCCATTCTTATTATTAAGTACTTCAATGTCCTTAACAAGGATTTTAATATTGTTACTTATAGCTTTAAATATTGCTTCTTTAGCTGCTCATCTTCCAGCAAGGTAAAATGGTTTATATGAATTTTCTTTTTTTAAATATTCTTTAAATTCTTTATCAGTTAAAAAATATTTTGCTTTAGTATCATCATATGAATTAAATCTACTATTTAAAACTATGTCAACACCACAACTATATTTCATTATTGTTTTTTAGATTTTTTTAAAAAATCTATATCCTGCATTATTGCTGAAATATCTTTAATCATTTTTTGATTTTCATACCCATCATTAACATAACTTTGAATTTCGTGATTTAATAATTTAATTCTTTCTTGATTTGAAGAGATTTGTTTTTTTAGTTCATTTATCTCAGCAGTTTTTTCATTTATCTTTTTATTAAGATCATTATTATCTTGATATATTTGGATAATAAATGTACATATTCTGTCAAAGAACATATCAACTTCTAATGGGTCATAACCTGAGGTTAAGTTTTTAGAAAACTTTTTGTTTAATATTTGATCTAAAACTTTTGTATATTTATTCATATAACACTCTTCATAACTTTATAATATTATATATTAATTTAATACAAAGTTGGTTTGATAATATGGAAAAAACTTACACGAAAAACGGAACAAAAAAAGATATTGAGTTAATAAAAAAATATCTAAAAGATTATCAAATTCCTATATCCTCTCCTCCTATTGATAGTGTTTTTAAAACAAAAAATTATAGAATCACAATATACAAAAATGATAAGATTATGATTCAAGGAAAAAACTATCACAACATTTTAAAAATGATAGATCCTATAAAAGTAAAGAGGTTATTCCCAACAAATGAAGAGCCAACTGATAACCCACTATTAATAGGTTCAGATGAAGTTGGTACTGGTGATACCTTTGGGGGTATAGTGGTAGCAGCAGTATACCCACTAGGTTATGAGCTACTAAAAGATATGAGTATTACAGACTCAAAAGTATATTCAAATGAACAAATCATTAACTTATTTAACAAAATAAAAAATCATATTGCTTATGAAGTATATGAACTTCTTCCAAGTGAATATAATGATTTGTATGAAGTTTATGATAATTTAAACATCATTAAAACAATTGGTCACAATAAGTCACATAAGGGTTTAATATCTAAAATTTATAATTTTAACAAAAAGTATTCAAACATCATTATTGATGAATTTACCCCGATTCATAAATACAAATGATATCTTAAAAAGGTTGGCATTTCTCCAATAGAAAAAGAGATAACAGTTAAAAAAGCAGAATCAAAATATTTGTCTGTTGCCTTAGCTTCAATTGTTGCTAGATATTATTTCATAAACCAGATTAAATCCTTATCTGAAAAATTCAATACGAAGATTCCTTTTGGATCAACAACACATGTTATTCAAGAAGCATTGGAGAAAGCAAAAAAAACAGATTTAAGACAGATGTGCAAAATGCATTTCAAATCTGTTAAATAAATCCATTTTTTTTAATTTTTTATCCTTGAGATGTTTGATCTATTCCTTTAAAGAAACCTAACATATTAATGTTTAAAGGAAGTGAAATAGTTGCTTGGTTTGTATTATTTTTATAAGCATTTCTATACTGAGTTACTTGAGTCGTATTGGTTGGGTTTAAATTTGAATTGTTATAGTTGTAAGTAACATTATAGATAATTTTTCCCTCTTGAGAGTTATCTTTATCAAGACTGTAGTTTGAAACCATAGGACTATTAGCAATACCTTTTTCAGTTATTGAATAAGCATCCAAGTATTTTTTTTGTTCTGTGTCTTCTTTTGTTTCAGCATCCAGTTTAGCTGGATTTGTGTTTAATGTAACAAAAGAACCAGTTTGATTATAGGTTCAAGAATATATACTTGTTAAACCATTATTTGAAGGTGTTTTAACATCAAGGTTAGTAATTTTCTTTCCAGTAGAACCACCTTGCGTTGTTACATTGTAGTCCAAAGTGTAGTTGCCATATTTTGCAGTTGATTGTGTATCATTTCCAGTAAAACTAGTACTTGTAGTAACTCCTCTTGCATTTACATTTTGCATAGAGATATCACCATTCGTTCCAAATGTTACATGACTACTTGAAATTGAACCACCATTATATCTATCACTTAAAAATACATCTGCATTATAGTTTGTTGAAGTAATGTTGTACCGAATTTTTGCAATTAGATTATATTGGTTATCTTTTGTTTCAAGTTCTGTAAGTGTTTTCATATTTGCAGATTTATAGTTGTAATAAGAAACTGTAAAGTTAGAAGCTGAAGTTTCTTGAACTACAAGCTTTGAAGGCATGTTGTATTGAATTCATGTTTGAACTGACATTTCATCAATTTGAAAAGCACCATCACCATTTTGCCCAAGTGATGTAGTAGCATTTGCAATTGAAGTTGCAAAAGCATCACCTCTAGGGTTTTTATTACCAGAATCTATAATAGCTCAAGATGCAACAGCAAAAACCCCTAAAGTTAAACAAGAAGCAGCAGAAACAAGTGCGATTTTCTTTCTCGAATTATACATATTTAAAAGCCTCCATAACTATATTAATTATATAAAAATTAGAATTCATAGTAAAGAGCGCAATAAAATTTAATGTTTAGAAACAGACAAATTGTAGTATAATAAACATTTATTTAAAAAACACAGCTTATTGCTGTGTTTTTTAAATATACTACACTAATTGAATAATAGCCTCTTCAACATTGTCCCCACGTCTAGGGCCTAATTTTAAAACTCTTGTGTATCCACCATTTCTATCTTTATATTTTTTGCTTAATGTGTCAAATAGTTGTTTTAACAATTCATCTCTTGTAGCTTTTGTTGTATCTAATAAGATAGCAGCAGCTTGTCTTCTAGCAGCTAAAGTTCCTTTTTTAGATAAAGTAATAATTTTATCTACATGTCTTCTTGTTTCTTTAGCTTTTGTTAAAGTTGTTTTAATTTGACCATATGCTAATACATCAGAGACTTGTTGACGAATAACTCTAATTCTTCATGCAGTAGTTTTACCATCTTTGTTAATATATGACATAACTACTCCTATTCATCCTTCAATTTCATATTTCTGTCTTCGATTTTTTTAATAATTTCTTTAAATGATTTTTTACCAAGATTTCTAATTTTTTCAATTTCAGATTTAGTTTTGTCAGTTAATTGTTGAATAGTCTGAATTCCAGCTCTTTTCAAACAATTGTAAGAACGAACAGTTAATTCTAGTTCATCAATTGAGATAGCTAAAGATTGATTGCTTGCAGTATCAGCACCTTTTTCCATAATGATCTTTTCATTCATAGATTCATTTAGGTTAACAATTGGTTTGTAGTGTTCAACTAATATTTTTGCACTTAATGCTAAAGCATCAGCAGCACTTACTGAACCGTTTGTTGCAATTTCAATTGTTAAAGTATCTGTAGTAGCACTTTTACTAGTTTTAGATTCAGTTACATGGTATGCAACTTTAATAATTGGTGAGTAGTTTGAATCAACTGCAATTGTGTTGATTGCATTAACTCTTTCTTTGTTTTCTTCAAATGTTCTAAAACCACGACCAGTATCAGCATAAAGTTCCATTTTGAATTTATGACCTTCACTAACTGTGGCAATGTAAATGTCTTTATTAATAATTGTAAATCCAGCTGGCGTTTCAATATCAGCACCAGTAATTGGTTCACCTTTACCAACTACATCAATTTTAAGGGTTGGTCATTTTTCAAGCTTAGTTTGTGCTTGTTCTTGTTCGCCAAAAACATCTGAATCAATTTTAATAATTAATTTCTTTAAGTTTAAAATGATTTGAGTTAAATCTTCTTTAACTCCATCCATTGCTTGGAACTCGTGATTAATTCCAGGAACTTTAATAGCAAATAAACTATATCCTTCTATGTTGCTTAACAAAACTCTTCTCAAACTGTTACCTAAAGTATTACCAAAACCTCTTTCTAGTGGTTTGATTTCAAATACTCCATGATCAGGACTTGATTCACTTTGTTCTACAGCTTCAATTTCATAATGAGTGAATTTTTCCATGTTATATATCTCCTACTAAATTATCTTGGTTTTTTAGGTGGTCTACACCCGTTATGTGGAATTGGAGTAACATCATGAATTTCTGTTATTTCCAATCCTGCAGCGTGTAAACTTCTTATTGCTGTATCTTTCCCTTGACCTGTACCATTAACTTTAACAATAATTTTTTTAAGTCCTAAATCCATTGCTGCTTTAGCTGCAGTTTCAGCTGCTATACCCGCTGCATATGGAGTAGATTTTTTAGAACCTTTATATCCAACACTACCAGAACTTGATCATGAAATTGCATTTCCTAATTCACATGTCAATGTAACAATTGTGTTGTTTGCAGTTGCATGAATGTGAGCTATACCATTAGGAGAAGATAATTTTCTTTTTTTCTTTGCCATATTAATACTCCTTTAATACTATTTAGATTCAATCTTTTTATTTGCAACTGTTTTTCTAGGACCTTTTCTAGTTCTAGCATTTGATTTAGTTCTTTGACCTCTTACAGGTAAAGAACGTCTATGTCTAATACCTCTATAACAACCAATTTCCATCAATCTTTTGATGTTCATTGCTGTTTCTCTTCTAAGGTCACCTTCGATCATGTATTCAGCAGCGATTTTTCTAATTGTTGCTAATTCTTCATCAGTTAGAGTAGAAACTTTTCTATTTTCATCAATTTTAGCTTTAGCTAAAATTTCAGAACTTCTAGATCTTCCAATCCCATAAACATAAGTTAACGAAATAACTACACGCTTATTATTTGGAATATCAACACCTAATATACGAGCCATTCTTTCCTCCTACCCTTGTCTTTGTTTGTGTTTAGCTGTTTTACAAATAACCATAACACGCCCATTTCTTTTAATTACCTTACAATCTTTACAGATTGGTTTTACTGAAGCTCTAACCTTCATAATTTAATTTCCTCCTAAGAAATTCTATATACAATACGGCCACGTGTTAAATCATAAGGACTTAACTCAACTTCTACAGTATCACCTTTTAAAATCTGAATTTTATAAACACGGATTTTACCAGATACGTTTGCCATAATTTCTACATTATTTTCAAGTTTTACTTTAAACTGTCCACCTTGTAATGTCTCAGTAACAACGCCTTTTAATTTAATTTTATCTTCTTTTGACATTCTAATTTCTACCTATTCTGTTAAAATTTCACAACCATCTTTTGTAACTAAAACCATATGTTCTCAATGACAAGTTAACTTATGGTTTTTTGATATTACAGATCAGTTATCTTTTCTATCTATATAATATGCATTATTGTCAGTTAATATCATTGGTTCTATGCAGATAATCATTCCAGGTCTAAGTTTTGCACCAGAACCTTTGTTTCCATAATTTAAAATAATTGGATCTTCATGTAACTTCTTACCACAACCGTGGCCACCAAAATCTGAGATTACTTTGTAGCCATTTGCTTCAACATAGTTTTGAACAGCATGTGATATGTCACCAATTGTATTATTTGGCTTTACTTGTTTTATCCCTTCAATCAATGAGTTGTAACAAACATCACTGATTTTTTGTGCTTCACTATTATCACCAATAATAACAGTGAAAGCAGCATCACAAATATAACTATTATATTCAACACCTATGTCGCAAGTTACCATGTCTTGGTATTTTAATTTGTAGTTTGTTGGGACTCCGTGAATTACTACATCATTCACTGAAATACAAATATGTCCTGGAAAACCATTATAGTTATGAAAACAAGCTTTACACCCATTATCATCTTCTATTAGTTTTCTAGCATATTCATCTATTTCCAATAAAGAAACACCCTCTTTGATAAAGGATGTTAATTTGTCTCTAACTTCTTTTCAAATTGAACAAGCTTTTTTAATTTGTTCAATTTCATAATTTGATTTAATGTATATCATAACAAGATAATTTTAATTGATTATTTTAAATATGATTCTATTTCTTGATTTACTTTAGATGCTGAATCACTTGCTTCAATCGTTACTAATTTATTTTTAGATTTGTAATAGTCAATCAGTGGAGCTGTAGTTTTTTTGTACACTGACAATCTATTTTGAATTGTATTAATTTCATCATCTTTTCTTTGGGTTAATAACCCATTATCAAGATCACAGATACCGTCAACCTTTGGCGGAGAAAAGTAGATATTGTATATTTTTTTACATACGCTACAAGTTCTTCTACCAGTAAGTCTTTTTTCAAGTATTTCGTGATTTACATCTAAATAAAATACTCTGTCTAATTCTAAGATGTTGTTTAAAAATTCAGCTTGTTCTATTGTTCTAGGGTAACCATCTAAAACAATAGAGTGGTTTTGTTTTACAAGATCTTGTAAATAGTTTTTAACAATTTTATTTGTTAAATCATCTGGTACAAGATCACCTTTCAACATATAGCTTTTTAACTCGTTAGCAAATTCTAAATTTAATTCAATTGTTTTTCTAAATATGTCTCCAGTAGAAACATGAACAAATTTATGTTGTTTAACTAAGTATTCAGATAAAGTACCTTTACCTGAACCTGGAGCTCCTAATAATAAGATTTTCATTTATTACCTCTATCATAAATGCTGTGATTTTTTAGAGTCACCATCTCCATTACCATTTGATAAATAAGATTCGTTTGATGATTTGATATCTTTTGTAAGATTTGAATAACCATAATTTGTTTGAGCACTCTTAAGTGCTTGTCAGAATTCTAGTGAACCACTAACCATAATAATGATCCCTGTACCACCAATAGCCAAACCATTGGGAATGTTTGTTGTCATTGAAATAATATATGGAATAATTGCAATAACAACTAAAAAAGGAACTCCTAGTCAGTTAACTCTGTTTAATGTTCTAGTTATATATTTATATGTTTCATCCCCAACTTTTACACCAGGAATATATTTACCTGATTTCTTTAAGTTCTCCGCAAGTTTTTCTGGATTAACTTGAATGTGAGAATAGAAGAAACCAAACAAGAATATAAGGATGGCGTATATTGTTAAACCAACAGGTGTTTCAATTGCTAAAAACTCGTTTACAAAAGTTACAAATCCATTAGTAGGAGAAAGGAATTGTGCAATTGTTGGTGGAATAGTCATCAATGAACTTGCAAAAATTACAGGTATAACACCAGCAGCATTTAACTTAATTGGTAAATAAGGCATTTCTTCAGAATCTGTAGTTAAACCTTGACCAATTTGTTGAATAGGAATTTTTCTTGTTGAACCATTCATAAATACAACAGCAAGTAAGATTAGTATAAAGAATACTAAATATAAGATAAAGCTAAAGTATTTTAATAGTTCATAAGTTGATGTTGATTGATTAACTAATACTTGGAATACATTACTAAAGTTGCTAAATAAAGAAGATAGAATCCCTGAAAGTATGATTAGCGTAATACCGTTACCAATACCTCTTTTTGAAATAACATCAGCTAAGAAAATTGTTAAGAAAGTACCAGCAGTCATACCTATTAATAATAGAAATAATTGACCACTAGAAACTGCCGCTAAAGAAGTTTGCCCAAAAATAGTAATAGCTCCACTATTTGCAGCTAAACTTATTACAGCATAAGCTTGCATGATTGCAAAAGGAATAGTTAATATACGGTTTATAATCTCAATTTTTCTCTTACCTTTTTCACCAGCTTTGGTTAACCTAGTAAGTGGTTTTATCAAATCACTTGATAACAACTGAATAATAATCTGAGCAGTAATATATGGCGAAACACCAATAGCCATAAAAGAAAATTGAGTAATTCCACCACCACCCAAAATATTTAAAATACCTAAAAATGATTGTTCAGTATCTGATGTCACTTCATTAAGCTTTACACCCGGCAATGTAAGGTTTGCACCTATCCTAAACAACAAAAGCAAAATCATGGTTGCTAATAAAGAAATCATGACTTGCTTATTTGTAAATATTCTTTTTAGATATGTTCAGTTTGATATCTTCTTATTTCTATTATTTATATTAGCCATTTGTATAATATGATACTATATAATTTTTATTTTGAAAATAAGAATTATTTTTTAGCTGACTTAACAGTTTTATTTTTTTCTGTAGAAACAATTGAGACTTTACTTTTAGATTTTTCTAATGCTTCCATAGCACCTTTAGAAACTTTATGAACAAAAACATTTAATGGTTTTTTAACTTCTGTTGCACCAATAATTTTAATAGGTAAATTATTGTCTTGGATTAATTTTTTCTCAACTAATGATTTGTAATTAATTTCAGTTACATTTCATTTTGAGATCATGTCTAATGTAATAACATTGTATGCATTTTCAAAGTTTTTGTTATTGAAACCAACTTTAGGTATTCTTCTATATAAAGGTGTTTGACCACCTTCAAAACCTAAACGAGTTCCACCTGATTTTCTAGAATTTTGACCTTTGCTACCTCTTGTAGAAGTTTTACCTATTCCAGATCCAAAGCCACGACCAACTCTTTTTTCTTTATGATTTCTAGCACCTTCGTTGTATGATAATTTATTTAATTTCATATTTAAATCTCCAGTTATTATAGTTCACTAAGTTTTTTATCTCTAAGGTGCGCGATTTCTTTAGGAGTTTTTTGTGACAATAATCCTTTCACTGTAGCTCTAACCATATTTAAAGAAGTATTTTTACCAAGGTTTTTAGAATAAACATCTTTAAACCCTGCTAACTCTAATACCACTTTGATTGGACCACCAGCGATAATACCAGTACCCTCAACTGCTGGTTTTAATAAAACTCTACCTGCACCATGTTTACCAATTGTTTCATGGAACACAGTTGCTTTTTTAGTCATCTTAACTTTAACCATGTTATTTTTAGCATTCTTTAATGCTTTTTTAATAGCTACTGGAACTTCAATAGATTTACCCATTCCAAATCCAATGCTACCCTTTTTATCCCCAATAACTACTAGGGCACTAAATCTCATGTTTCTACCACCCTTTGTAGTTTTAGAAATTCTTTTTACACCAACAACTTTTTCTTCATATCCAGTCATTGATGTTCTTGGAGCTTTTTCTCTAGAATTTGAATCTCTATTGTTGTCTCTATTTGGTCTGTTATTGTTGTTGTTTGAGAAATTGTTATTAGTTTGTTCTTTCTTTAAGACTTTTTTGTCTTCTTTTACTTGCTCAGTTGCTTGAGCAGTCGATTGATTTTTAATTTCTTCCATTTTAAGATCCTTTTAGAATTTTAATCCTGCGTTTCTTGCTGCATCTGCTAATGCAGAAATTCTACCATGGTATTTAGAACCACCACAGTCAAAGTGAATTTTTTTCACTTTCTTAGCAATTGCTTTCTTAGCAATATCTTCTCCAACTTTTTTAGAGTTTTCAACGTTACCATTTTTTAGTTTAAGTTGAAGTGAAGAACTTGAAGCAATTGTGATGTGTTTATTGTCATCAATTAATTGTGCGAAAATATGAGCATTTGTTTTTGTAACTATTAGTCTTGGTAAACCATTATCAATTTTGTGAAATTTTCTCAAAACCTTTTTGTGACGTAATTGTTTGTTAAGTTTTCTATTAACATTCATGTCTTTCATAATTGTATACCACCTAAACTATTTTTTTGAACCTTCAGCTGTTTTACCAACTTTTCTAACAATATGCTCATCAGAGTACATAACCCCTTTACCTTTATATGGTTCAGGTTTTCTCTTGCTTCTAATAACAGCTGCTAACTGTCCAACAACAATTTTATCAGCACCTCAAATTTTAATTTCAGTAGCTGAAGGACATTCAACCTTAACACCGTTTGGAATAGGTACTAAGATATTGTGTGAATGACCAAGATATAAATCAACATTTGTACCAGACACAGCAGCTTTATAACCAACCCCGCTGATTTTTAATGTTTTAGAGTGCCCTTGGTCTACACCAATAATTGCATTTCTAATATTTGCATTTACTGTACCATGTAGCATTTTGGTGAATTTTTCTTCATTATTTCTTTTCACATATATTTTGTTATCTTTTGAAATGACAGATATAAGTTTGCTATCGAATTTAATATCAAGGTTTCCATTCTTGCCAGATACTTTTACATTACCTTTTTGAACATCAACATTAACACCACTTGGAATATCTAAAATTCTATTTCCTATACGTGACATATTAAACTCCTATCAAACAAAAGCGATTACTTCGCCACCAATACTTTTAGCTCTTGCAGCTTTATCTGTCATTAATCCAGCACTTGTAGAAACAATTGCAATTCCTAATCCGTTTAAAACCTTAGGAAGTTTTTCTGCTTTACTATAAACTCTTAGTCCCGGTTTTGAAATTTGTTTTAATCCAGAAATTGATGATACATTGTTTTTATATTTCAAAATAACTTTTGTTTCTTTTTTGTTGTTTGGAAGCTTTTTTGTTTTGTAGTCTACAATGTAACCTTCATTTTTTAATATTGTTAATATTCCTTCAACTAATTTAGAAGAGTGAACAATAACTTCTTCCTTTCTTGCTTTAGTTCCTGTTTTAATTCTTAATAATAAATCTGATATTGGATCCATGAACATATTCTTAAATCCTCCTTATTATCAGCTTGCTTTTTTAACGCCAGGAATTGCACCTTTATATGCAAGATCTCTAAAGCATAAACGACAAATACCGAATTTTCTTAGTACGGCTCTTGGTCTTCCACATCTTTCACATCTAGTGTATTCTCTCACTGAGAATTTTTGATGCTTTTTTTGTTTTACTATTAATGATTTTTTAGCCATAATTATTTAGTCTCCTTAGTTCTAACAAAAGGCATACCTAATGCTTTTAAAAGAAACAAAGCTTCTTTATCAGTATTAGCTGATGTAACAATTGTTATATCAAACCCTCTAATTTTTTTAATATCATCATAAACAATTTCTGGGAAAATAATTTGTTCTTTAATTCCTAAAGTATAATTTCCTCTACCATCAAATGATTTAGTAGATAAACCTCTAAAGTCTCTAATTCTTGGAATAGCTACAGAGATTAACTTATCCAAGAAGTTTCACATGTTTTCTTTTCTTAAAGTAACTTTAACACCAATAACTTGGTCTTTTCTTAGTTTAAATGTAGCAATAGATTTTTTTGCTTTAGTTTCAGCTGGTTTTTGACCAGTGATCACTTCAAGTTCTTTTTTACCTAATTCGATTATTTTAGAATCCGCTGTAGCATCACCTAATCCTGAGTTAATAACAATCTTTTCAATTTTTGGTATTTGCATAACAGATTGATATTTAAATTCATTTAGTAATGCTTTGCTAACTGTTTTTTTATATTTTTCATATAAACTTGATTTAATAGCCATAAATATCCCCTATTACTTTTTATCTATTTCAGAATTTGTTGCTTTAGCGATTCTAACTTTTTTATTATTTTTGTCATAACCAAATCTAACTTTAGTTATTTTAGTTTTAGCTTTAGGTTCAACTAAAGCTAATTTACATAAGTGGATTGGTAATTGTTTTTCAACAATTCCACCTTCTTCTTTTTGATGATTAGGTTTTTGGTGTTTTTTAACAATGTTCACACCTTCAACTATCGCTTTATCTAGTTTTGGAAACACTTGTAAGATAATTCCTTCTTTTCCAATTTCTTTTCCAGAAATAACTCTTACTCTATCACCTTTTTTAAGTCTTTGCATAACAGTTACCTCCTATAATACTTCTGGCGCTAAAGAAGCTATCTTAGCAAAACCTTTATCTCTTAACTCTCTAGCAACAGGTCCAAAAATACGAGAACCTCTAGGAGTTTTATCTTCTTTAATAATTACACATGCATTATCATCAAATGATAAATAGTTTCCACTAGATCTTTTAATTGTCTTTTTTGTTCTAACTATAACCGCTTTACAAACTTGACCTTTTTTAACGATTCCATCTGGTTGAGCTTTTTTAACTGACACTATTACAATGTCACCAACAGATGCATATCTTCTTTTTGAACCACCAATAACTTTAATAACTCCAACTATTTTGGCACCAGTATTATCAGCTACGTTCATTCTTGACATAAATTGAATCATATAGTTTATCTCCTTATATTAAAAATTATTTAGCTTTTTCAATGATGCTGTTTAGTCTTCAACGTTTTAAAGCACTTAAAGGTCTTGTTTCAATGATTTCTACAAAATCACCAATTTTACATTCTTCTTTTTCATCATGTGCATGGTATTTTTTATGAGTAATAACTAATTTTTTATATAAAGGGTGTTTAGTTTTAGTTTCAACATTAACTACAATTGTTTTTTGCATTTTATCTGAAACTACAATCCCTTGTAAAACTTTTCTTCTATTTCTTTCCATAATTTATACCTAATTATCCTTTAGCAGTCTTTCTTATTTGCACTGATGATTGTTTTTTTGTTGATTTGCTAGCCACTGATTTAATAGCTGGTTTAGTTTGAACTTTATTCTTCTTGTTATCAATGTTGTTAACTTGTTTTTTAGGTTCGCTTGTTTTTGTTTTGTTAGCTGATACTTTTGTACTTGTTTTCTTATTAGTTTGTTGAGCTTTTTGAGAAACTACAGATGAAATTAAACTTGCATTGTTAATTGAATTTATTACTTGTTTATTGTTAACTGTTTTAATCAATTGTGTGCTGTGGGTTGTGAATGAAACTTTTACATTTCTTTGAGATAATACTGTCATTGCATTAGCAATTGTTTTTCTTATTTCTTTAGCTGTATGAGTAGTTTCTAATTCACCATTAGCAGCTTTAAATCTTAGTTCTAATAATTGGATTTTAAGCTTACAGATTAATTGACCTAATTCAATATCAGTTTTATTTTGTAGTTCTTTGATCATTTACAAAATCCTCTTTTTTAACTATTTTTCAATTAACGTTTAATTTGTGTCCGGCTCTTCTTAAACCTTCTCTCATTTGCTCTTCTGGAATTCCTGCAACTTCAAACATAACAGTTCCAGCTTTAACAACAGCCACTCAAAATTCTGGAGAACCTTTACCAGAACCCATACGAACCTCTAGTGGTTTTTTAGTTAAAGACATATGAGGGAAAATTCTAATTCACATTTTTCCTGTTTTTCCTAAAGTCTTTGATATAGCAATACGTGCAGCTTCAATTTGTCTATCTGTAACTCAATTACCAGATGTTGCCATTAGACCCATTGTTCCAAAAGCAATATAATTGTTACCTTTAGCTTTTCCCTCATAGCTAACACGATGAGGTTTTCTATATTTTGTACGTTTTGGTTGTAACATAATAAACTCCTTATTAAGTTTGGATAGATATTATTTTAAATATTGGAAGCCGCTTGGACCTTTTTTCATATTGAAGTCTTCAAGTTTTTTTGGTTTGCTATATCTAAATGATTTTTTAGAAATAAGAGCATGTGCTTCTTTTTTTCCTTCATAGTAATCATCAAACTCTTTTTTAGTAAGTACTGAATTTTTACCAAATCTTGTTCAAGATGTTGATAGAGCATGAATATCTATCTTCTCTAAGTCAAATTCACCAACAACTGCTTGAATTGGTGCAGTTGCATAAATAAGAACTCTTTCAACTTTATTAACTGGTGTAACCTTATAGAAAAGAACATTAGTTTCAGCTTCATCTAATAATTTATTAGCGTGTTTTGGAGAAGCTGAAATCATGATAATTGATGTCTCTTCAACTTTAACATTCTTTTCAGATGGTTTACTTTCAACAACTTTTAATTGTTGTTGTTCTCTTTTCAATGCTTCTGGATCAACTACTTTTACAGGCTTTTCTTCTATAGGTTTTTGAATTGGTTTTTGAACTAGTTTTTTAGGTTCAGGTTTTTTAGCAGGCATTTCTCTTTTTTGAACTTTTTTATCAAAGATTTCACCACGGTTAATTCAAACCTTAACACCAATTAAACCATAAGTTGTATGAGCTTCTTCTAAAGCATAATCAATATCTGCTCTTAAAGTTGTTAGAGGAACAATACCTTCTGAATATCCTTCCTCTCTAGCCATTTCAACCCCACCAAGTCTACCAGACACGTGAGTTTTAATCCCTTTTGCTCCATTCATTAAAACTTTTTTAATAGCAATTTTTTGAGCATTTCTAAAAGAGATTCTGTTTTCAATTGCATCAGCAATTTCTCTTGCAATAATTCTTGCTGATAAAGCTGGTTTTTCCAAAGCTAAAACATTAACATTAACTTTAACATCTCTACCAACAATTAGATTTACATCTTTTTTAACAACTTTTAAAGTTGCCATATCTTTACCAAGAATAATTCCTGGTTGAGAACAATGAATAAATAGATCTATTTTTTTCTGTTGTCTTTCAATTTCAATGTTAGCAATTTGCGCAGCTTTGAATTTTTTAATTAAATGGTTTCTGATCTTATCATCTTCAACTAATCACTTAGCTGTTTGTTTTCCATCTAAAGCGATTCATCTTGATTGTCAGTTTTTGTTAATCCCGATTCTTAATCCATTTGGATTTACTTTTTGTCCCATAATAATTTTCCTCTCTTAATTATTTTAAATATTGGAAACCACTTGGACCTTTTTTCATATTAAAGTCTTCAAGTTTTTTAGGCTTACTATATCTAAATGCTTCTTTTGAAATCATTGCATGCGCTTCTTTTTTATCTTTGTAGTATTCGTCATATTCTTTTTTAGTTAATACTGAACTTGCACCATAGTTTTTTCAAATTGTTGATACAGCTTTGATATCAATTTTTTCTAAGTCAAATTCACCAATGACACCTTGAACTGGAGCAGTCGCATAAATCAATACTCTTTTAACTTTGTTGACTGGTGTAACTTTATAGAAGAATACTTTTTTGTTTGGATCATCTAATAAGATGTCAGCGTGTTTTGGAGAAGCTGAAATCATAATAATTGCTGTTTTTTCAACTTCTACTGGTTTTACATTCTTTTTGTCAAGTGTTTTTTCAACTGGTTTTGTTTCAACAACTTTTAGTTGTTCTTGCTCTCTCTTTAATGCTTCTGCACTAACTTTACGTTCAACAACAGGTTTTTGTTCTACCTTTTTAGGTTCAGGTTTTTTAGCTGGTGCTGGTTTTTTAACAACTGGTTTATCTTCTCTTTTTTTCTTTTCAACTTTTCCAGCACGTTGTTTAGCTGAATAACCTTTATTATTTTTAGCTCTTTTAGCTTGACGCTCTTTAATTAAAGCAATGTCTTTAGCTCTTTCATTTGGATCATCAGATAAGATGATTTCAATGTGACAGTGTCTTTTCTTTAATAAGTCAGCTGAACCCTTCGCTCTTGGGTTTGTTCTCTTTAATGTTTGCCCTTGGTTAGCAACGATGTGGTAAACATATAGTTTATCACCAGATAAAGCATGGTTGTTTGTAGCATTAGCAATCGCACTGTGTAATAGTTTTAAAACGATTGGTGCTGCTTTCTTTCTTGTGTTCTCTAAAATGTTAATTGCAACAGTAGCACTTTTATTTCTAATTAAGTCACATACAAGTTTAGCTTTTCTAGGAGATAAATGAATGTGTCTTTGTATCGCTCTAGCTTTCATTTTCTACTCCTATTTTCTATTCCCTGTATGTTGTTTAAAGTTTCTAGTTAATGAAAACTCACCCAATTTGTGACCTATCATGTCTTCTGTTACATAAACGTTAGAGAAAGTTTTTCCATTGTGTACTTCAAAAGTTAAACCAACAAATTCAGGGAAAATTGTACTTCTTCTAGATCAAGTTTTAATTGGTTTCTTTTTTTCTTGTGTAGCCATTTGTTTAACTTTTTTCATTAAACTTGGTTCTACATAAGGTCCTTTTTTTGAACTTCTTGCCATCTTACAATTTCCTTTCTAATTATTTTCTACGTCTTACTATTAATGAAGTAGAAGATTTCTTTGAATTTCTAGTTTTAACACCCATGTGTCTTTTACCTCACGGAGTTCTTGGTGCGTCATGTCCAATTGGACTTCTACCTTCACCACCCCCATGTGGGTGATCGTTAGGGTTCATAGCAGACCCTCTAACTGTTGGTCTAATACCTCTGTGTCTATTAGTACCAGCTTTACCTATGACAACTAGGTTGTGATCTTCATTTGATACAACACCAATTGTTGCCATACAATCATTTAATATTTTTCTAACTTCACCTGAAGATAATTTAACAATTGTGTATTCTCCAGTTTCGTCTTTACCAAGAATTTGTGCTGATGTTCCAGCAGATCTAATCATTTGTCCACCTTTGTGTGGAATTAATTCTATATTATGTACAAAAGTACCTTCTGGAATATATTTGATTGGTAAAGCGTTACCAACTCTAATATCAATTAATTGATCACTAGAAAGTATTTTGTCTCCAACTTTTAAATCTTTTGGAGTGATAATATATCTTTTTTCACCATCTTCATATGCAACTAGTGATATGAATGATGTTCTATTTGGATCGTATTCAATTGTTTTAACAGTTGCAACTTTATTAATTTTGTCTCTTTTAAAATCAACGATACGGTATTTTTGTTTTACACCGCCACCATGGTGTCTTACTGTAATTTTACCTTGGTTGTTTCTACCAGCATTTTTACTTAAAGACACTAAAAGCGATTTTTCTGGAGAAGTTGTTGTAAGTACTTTTTTATAATCGATTACAATCGTTTGTCTTACACCACTACTTCTACTTTTTACACGTTTAGTTGGCATACATGCATATCCTTTCTTAAATTTGCTTTTCGCCTAATAAGCTAATTATTATTTTTTATCTTTTTTAGATTCTTTAGCTTCTTCTTCGTCCATTGCAATATCAACACCTTTAGGTAGAGTGATATATGCTATTTTTCTAAATTTACTCATTCCTGGATTTCTTGTTCCAGTTCTTACTGCTGTAGGTTTTCTGTTTACGATATTAACCTTTTCAGGTTTGATCCCATAAATCATTTCAAACGCTAAAGCAATTTCAATTTTGTTTGCTTTTTTATTTACTTCAAACATATATTTTTTAACTTCTTCAGCTTTTAACCCATAACTTTTTTCAGAGAAAACAGGTTTAACAATTACACTTAGTAAATCCATTATGCAAATACCTCCGAAATTTTGTTAAAAGCGTCTTCTTGAATGATTGCTAAATCACTTGCAATGATATCTCTTGTTGAAACTTGGTTTCATAGTTTAGATTCAACTGTTTCAATATTTCTACATGATTTAAGTAAATTATCATTTTCATCATTCAATACAAATAAAACTTTTTTGTTTGAATATTTAAGTTTTTTAAGTAAAGCATCTATTGATTTAGTTGATGGTTTTTTAATGTCAATTTTATCAACTAATAAATTTAATGAATTACTGTTAATTTTTAAAGTAATAGCTGATCTAAATGCTAACTTGTTAGCTTTAGAGTTTTGTTTTAATTTGTAGTTTTTTTCTGGAGTAACACCAAATGCAACACCACCACCTACTCATTGTGGGTTTCTAATAGAACCTTGTCTTGCTCTACCAGTGTGTTTTTGTCTATATGGTTTTCTACCCCCACCTCTAACTTCTCCTTTAGATAAAGTTGAGTGTGTTCCTTGTCTTTCACCTGCATTAGCTACAAGAATAGAATCATAAATAACTTGGTTGTTAATTTTCTTTTCAATTAATTTTGTATTTTTTAAATCAACACTTCTAGTGCTTCCATTTAAATCTGTAATCAATATAATTGATGGCATATTCTATTCTCCTTTCGAAACTTCTGCTGCAGCACCTTCAGTATGGTGAGCAGCCTCTGCAATAACAGCTGATTCTTTAACTTTTCCCGTAGATAGTTTTAATGGTTCAATTTTCTTGACAGCTTTAGTTGTAGTCTTTAGTAAAACTAGTCCTTTGTTTGGGCCTGGAACGCTTCCTTGAACAAGAATTAAATTCTTTTCTTTATCAACACTCACAACAGTTAAGTTTTGAATAGTTACAAGTTCATGTCCATAATGCCCTGACATCTTTTTACCTTTAGGTACTCTTTGACCTTGACTACCCCCACGACCAAAAGAAATAGAACCTTGATATCTATGTGGATAACCAGCACCATGACCTAATGGCCCAACTTTAAAGTTTCATCTTTTTATAGCACCAGTAAATCCATGACCTTTAGTGATTGCTTGAGCATCAACTAAGTCACCAGTTGAAAATACATCTACACAGATCTTATCTCCAACATTGTATCCTTCAACATTTCTAAATTCTTTAATATGTTTTTTAGGATCTTGTTTAATTTTTTTGAACGTACCCATTGTTGGTTTGTTAACTCTTTTAGCCTCAACATCGCCAAAACCAACTTTAGTGGCAACATATCCATTTTTTTCCATCGTTTTGTTTTCTAACACCACATTAGGTTCTGCATGAATAATAGTTACAGGAATTGCTTTACCACTCTCTAAGAATAGTTGAGTCATTCCAACCTTTTTCCCTAATAACATTTTCATATTATTACCTCGATATTAAATTAGGTTTTATAAAGTAATTTGAATATCAACACCAGATGGGATAATCAAATTCTTTAAACCTTCTCTAGTTTTTTCAGTAGTGTTAGTTAATATAATTAAACGTTTGTGCGTTCTTCTTTCAAATTGTTCACGTGACGGTTTGTTTACGTGTGGAGAACGACATATTGTAAATACTTCCTTTTTTGTAGGTAGCGGAATAGGTCCTTTTACAGAAGCCCCGCTATCTTTTGAAGTTTTAATTATTTTTCTTACAGATGCATCAAGTAATCTGTGATCATAAGAAAATAATTTAATTTTCAATTCATTTTTCATACTTTCTAGTTGTCCTTTCAATACTTTTAACAAATATACGAATTTGTTAAATAAAGACCTATTATAAGTTACCTGATCACTCGACAACTAATATTGGTGTATCAGCAATCTTAACATATAGGTACAATACTTTATAATTATACAAAAAAATGGCAAAAATTAATAATATATTTAACTCATAATTTATAAGTATCTGTTGATTACCAAGTTACCACTTTAACTGGATCATAAATAAACAAATCATAATGTACTAAAAAATAATATTAACAATACTTAATAAAAACAAATTAGTAATATAAAAAATATATAATCTATCTTCAATAAATTTAATTAAAGACAAATTATATATTAGTTCCAAATCAAAATAATATTAATGGTTGGATGAACATAAAGAATATAGTAAAACATGTTCCTGTAAATAAGATTGAGTCTAATCTATCCAAAGCCCCACCATGAGTTTTTAATACATTACTATAATCTTTAATTTCATAAACTCTTTTGACGTAACTAAATAATAGGTCACCAATCATACAAGTAATAACTAAACACAAAATTAAAATGATTAATAATATTCAACTTAAATATAATGGTGCTTCTTGTATTATTAATAATTGGTTTTTTGCATCCATTAGATACCCAATATTAATTCACAATATCTTATCAAATAATAGGTTTTTATTGTTTATTAATAACAAACCTGGATAAGCTAAAGTTATTGCTGTTGCAGTTATTGCCCCATAGATTGCACCTTCTACTGTTTTATTTGGTGAAATTTTTGGAGCTAGTTGTCTTTTCCCAAAAAAAGAACCACATAAATAACAAAATACATCTGTACTGCAAATAATCAAGAATAAAAACAATAGTAGTACTCATGATTTAGTTAGACCAATATAGCAAAGAGCAAAAAATCCAAAGTTAATAATAAAACCTAAACCATTTAGTGTAACTGTATTTTTAACATTGTTTTTTTTGTTAACTATTAAAGTAATATTTAAAACTATAAACAATATGGCAGATTGAACTACAGCAAATGATATATAGAAATATAGTTCTGTTTTAATATATAAAGGATTTGTTACTTGAAATCTATCAATAAGAGCAAAGTTCTTCAATGCAATATAAGCTATATTTGGAGCAAGATAATACAAACTTGAAACTATAAGTAAGGTTATATAGGATTTAATGTTTTTACCAAATATTAGTTTATTAAATTCATATATAGCCATTGGTAATGGAACAAAAAAAGAAACAACAAATATTATCCCCATTATTCCTCTAGTTCTTAATGAATGAATTACATCAGTTGAAGTTAAAGATAATATAGTACTATCTGATAAGAATGAGAAAAGTAAAGTAAGAATGTAGTAAAACAAAATTATTATAGAAACAACTGTTCTATTTGCTAATGTTTTCTTTTTAGTATCGTCAAGTTTGTTAATTTGCATACTATTCTTCAATTTTCCCAAAACGTCTATGCCTATTATTATATTCATTAATGTTGTTTTTTAACAACTGTTTATTATAATCTGGTCACATAGTATTCTCTATAATAATTTCACTATATGCTAAGTCGTATAGTGCAAAATTACTTATTCTATATTCTCCACCAGTTCTTACTAATAGATCAATTGGTGGTAACTTAGAAGTTAATAAATAGTTTTTAATATTTATATCTTCAGACTCTTTTTTATTTGAAACTAATTTAATTGCATTATTTAAATCTTTTGTTCCACTATAGTTAAAGAAAATATTTACATTTATTCCATTATTTTGTTTTGTATTGTTAACTACATATTTAATAGCATCCAGTATTTTTTTATCTAAGTTTTCACTGAATCCAATTCAATTAACTTTTGCATTCATTTTATTAAGAACATTAACTATTTTCTTTGTTGCATACTTTGTAATTAATGACATTAAAAAACTTACTTCTTCTTTAGGACGATTTCAATTTTCAACACCAAAAGCAAAAAAAGAAACAAACTCAATATTTTGATTGATGCACTCTTTAATTATTTCAGGAATTACTTTAACTCCCTGTGCATGACCAAAAATTCTTTTTTTGTTTCTTTTCTTTGCTCATCTTCCATTCCCATCCATAATGAATGCGATATGGTTCAAACTGTTACTCATTATTATAAGTGCATTAAGTCTTTTTCTTTTTTTGCAAAAGCATCATCTATTTTAGTATTGTATGCTTTTGTTATTTTATCTAATTCAGTGTCGAAATATTTAATCAAGTCTTCGCTAACTTCTTTATCATTTTTATATTTTTTGTGAATATCAGTTCTAATGTTTCTAATTCCAATTTTAGCTTGTTCTACAAATTCTTTAGCTTTTTTAACTGAAGCTTTTCTTGTTTCTTCAGTTTGTGGAGGGAAGCTAATTCTTATAAGTTCAGCATCAGCTTGTGGATTTAGACCCAAGTTACTTTTTAGTATGTCAGCTGTTATTGTTTGAATTAATGATTTATCATATGGTTTTATAACTAGTTGTTTTCCTTCAACAACTTGAACATTTGCAATTTCAATAATTTTGCTTTTTGCTCCATATGCTTCAACAAGTACTGAATCCAAAATTGCAGGACTTGGTCTACCAGTTTTTATTTTGTCAAATTCACTTTGAAGTCAATCAATTTTTTCATTAGCTTTTGCTTCGAATTCATTTTTAAAAATATTTCATTCCATATATAAGTTTCCTTTTAACTAATTAATGTAAATTTATTTTCTTTTTTTAATGTTTTAATAATGCTTCATTTTTCATTTATCTTAAACACAATCAAAGATATTTTATATTCTTTACATAAAGATATTGCTGCAGCATCCATCACTTTTAAATCTTTTACAAATAAATCATCATAAGTTAACGTTGGGTAAAAAGTTGCATTTGGATTCAATTTTGGATCATCAGAATATACACCATCAACATCATTTTTACCCATTAGTATTGCGTCTGCTTTTATTTCAATTGCAGCAATCGCACTACCAGTATCTGTTGTAAAGAAAGGACTACCAGTTCCACCAGCCAATATTGTTACAACACCATTTTCAAGATCTTCTAAAACATTTCTAATTAAGTAATCATCACATACTTTTGTGATTTCTAATTTACTGTAAACCTTAGTTTTAATACCATTGTTTTTAAATGCAGATTCAAGCGCAATTGAATTTATTACAGTTGCAAGCATGCCCATATAATCTGCTTGGTATCTTTCCATATTTATTTTTTCAACAATCTTTCCTCTTCAGATGTTACCACCACCCAACACAATGGCGATGTTATAATAAGGTGTAAGTAATTTAACTTGTTCTGCTAGGTGTTGTAGTATTTCAAAAGATATGGGTCCATCAACATCTCCATCTTTTAAAGATGCGCCACTAAGCTTTAGCATTATGGTTTGTTTTTTTGTCTTAGTTTGATTCATATTTCCCTACCACTTTATTTTAATATATTAAAAAAATAAATTTGATTACAATCAAATCTATTTCTTCATTTGAGCAGCAACTTCGCTAGCAAAGTCTACTACTTTCTTTTCAATACCTTCACCTAATTCAAAACGGATCATCTTAACAAGAGTACCTTTGTTTTGTTCAAGATATTTTTTAATAGTTAAAGAAGGTTCTTTGAAGAATGCTTGGTCTTCCAAACAATTTTCTGCAAGAATTTTGTTCAATCTTCCTTCAACAATTTTCTCAGCAAACTTTGGATCTTTCTTTGCTGATTTAGCTTCTTCTTTAGATTTTTCTAAAAGTAATTTCTTTTCTGTTTCTAATCAGTTTTTATCAACAGAGTCTTTGTTTAAAAATCTTGGATTCATTGCAGTTAAATGCATAGCAACATCTTTTGCAACATCCTGACTTACTTTACCATCAATTAAAACTATAGAAGAGATTCTACCATTTGAGTGTTGGTAAGCACCGAATGTTTGGTCTTTAGTTTTAGAAATTAATTCAGCTCTTCTAAATTCAATTTTTTCACCAATCTTAGCAGTTAATTCTACACAAGCAGTTTTTACATCGTTACCACTTGGAAGTTTCATTGCTTCAACTTCTTCTTTTGAAGTTTTTTTGTTTTTAAAAATAGCTTCTACAATTTCATTAAATAATTCAGTAAAGTTTTCGTTTTTTGCAACAAAGTCAGTCTGAGTATTTACTTCAATAACTAAACCTAGATCACCTTTAACTATAGCATTAGTTAAACCTTCAGCTGCAACAGCATCAGCTTTTTTGGCAGCTTTAGCTATACCTTTTTCTCTAAGTCAAATTATTGCTTTTTCAACGTCTTCACCACATTCTTTTAATGCTTTTTGACAGTCCATAAAACCAGCTTGAGTTCTTTGTCTTAGTTCTTTAATTTTTTCAGTAATACTGCTCATTTTTATACCTCATTGTAAAATTCATCTTAATTATTATAAAGAAAAAATAATAAAACCAATTATAAACTTGAATATATAAATACTAAACTAATAATGGTTGTATTAAATTATTTTTTTTGATTTTAAAAATTCATAGATAGAATCATCGTTATTATTTCCAATTATTTCTTTGGCATGTTGTTTTAAAACTTCACAAGCATTCCCCATTGCTATACCATTAATACAATTTCTTATCATTGATAAATCATTGTCAGAATCCCCAAAACAATAAATATCGTTTTCATTTATCTGATTTTCTTTCTTTAGAATTTCTTGTATTCCATTTCACTTATTGTTGTTGATATTCAATGCTTGGATATAAACTCTTGATGTCTCAAAAATTTCAATATCATTATCAGATCTTTCTTTTACTATTGATAAATATTGTGGAAGTAATGTACTTTCCATTTTTACTGATACTTGAACAATATCTTTGGATTTAAAAAAGATTTTCTTAATTTGTTTTCAGTCATCATAAATTGGTTCTTTGCTAGTTCCACCTATAAAATATAGTTCATCTTTTATTTCACTTTTTGGGTTGTTCCCAAAATAAACTCTTCAATATTTGAAACCATCACTAAATAATAATTCTCTATTTAATTTTTTAGCTATCTTATAAAATAATTTTCTTGTTTTATATGGAATTGTATGGTTTGATTTTCAAGTTGAGTTATCACTCAAATTTAATCAACAAGCACCATTATTCCCAATCACATAATCTTTTAATTTTAATTCTTTTATTATTTCATGTGCTTGGATTGGAGTTCTTCCTGTACAAAGTACTACTTTGTGGTTTTGTTTATGTAAAAGTTCAATTGCTTTTTTTGTTGAATCATTAATCTCTTTTTGATCATTCAATAAAGTGCCATCAATGTCAAATACAAATAGTTTCATATCTAAATAAAAACACAATAAGGTAAACCTTATTGTGCAGTTAAATCTTTAAACGAATCTTAAAGTCCAAGTTCGCTTATAGCTTCGTCAAAAACTTTTTTCATTTCTCTAGCAGACTTATTGAATTTTCTTCTTTCTTCAGCATTAAGTTCTAGTTTCAATGGTTTACTTCATCCATCTTTGTTAACAACTGCTGGTCATCCAAGTTGCATGTTGTATGTTCCTCTTGTTACACAAGATACTGGTAAAACGATGTTTTCATCTTGTAGAATCGCTCTACAAATTTTATTGATAGCAGCACCAATACCATAGAAAGTTGCTTTTTTAAGATTAATGATTTTATAAGCCATTCTCATAACTTCATTGTGCATTCTTCTTTGTTGAGAATCTGTCATTTTTTTACCAAATTTAGATAGCGGAATTCCACCAATAGTTGCTTTAGAAAATACAGATACTGAAGTATCTCCATGTTCACCTACTACATAAGCACAAACACTTTTTGGTGATACATTGTATTTTTCAGCGATTAATCTGTTCAATCTAACTGAATCAAGTGATGTACCAGTTCCAATGATTTTGTGTACATCAAATCCTGTAACTCTTTGATAAATTGTTGAAATAATATCTACAGGGTTTGAAGCAATTACAGTTATTCCATCAAATCCAGAATCTTTAACTTCTGTAGCAATTTCTTGGATAATTTTTGCATTTCTTCCAACTAATTCGATTCTTGTTTCTCCTGGTTTTTGAGCAACACCAGCTGTAATAACAACTATGTCAGCATCTGCACAGTCTTCATATGTTCCAACTTTAACATATTTTGGTGGTTGAACCAAATTAGGTATAGCATCTGATGTATCAATAGCATTACCTTTAGCTACATTTTCAAATGCATCAATTAATACATATTCATCAAATAAATTTTGGTTTAAAGCACCGTATAAGAACGCTTGTCCAACAGCCCCACAACCAATTAGAACCACTTTTCTATTTTTCATTTTTTAAACTCCTTAATATCCTTGTTGAAGATAGTTTACGAAATTCATAATCAGAAATTAATAAGATAGTTTCAAAATTATGATTTATTTCTTTGTAAGAGTCATATAGCTTGATTTCATATTCCAAATCAAAATTACTTCTTACACCTCTAATTATATAATAACAGTCCAGTTTATTAGCAATATCTAGTGTTCTACCCTCATTTTTAACAACCTCAACATTTGCTAATTTTAATTGTTGCAAAACTATTTTTGTTCTTAAAAATCTTTGCTCTAAAGTTTTCTCATCTTTTTCAGGATTATTTGAGACTACAACATAAACTTTTTTAAATAACTTAAGTGCTTTTTTTAATATATCAATATGACCTGCGTGAAACACTTCAAATGTTCCTGGAAAAATTGCAGCATTCTTTTTATTATTCATTTTTATTCTCCATAAGTATCAAATACTTGTTTTATTTCTGGATTATTATCTTTTAAATTTTTAGCATAACAAAATGATTCGTGTCCCGGACAAATCATATTATTCTGATTACAAGTTCTCATAAAACTTTTAATTGAGCTAACCATTTGATCAAGACTTGATGTTGGTAAATCAATTCTTCCTATTGCATCAGAAAAAATAAAATCTCCCGTGAAATAAATGTTTTCATATTCATATACAGTACTTCCAATTGAATGACCTGGCGAATATATAGTTTTAATAATGAAACATCCATTAAAGATGTTTAATGTTTCATTATTTTCAATTGGGTGAACATGTTTTTTATCTATCACTATTGGCGATCTAAAAACTCTATTATTGTGTACTTGAGTTAAAAACTCTGCCTCATGTTTTGACACATATATTTTTAGTTCATTGTATTCATTTAGTAATTTATCAACATCAGCTATATGGTCAAAATGACAATGAGTTATTAATAATGCAACATTGTTCACTTTATGTTGTTTCAAAAATTCTTTTACTTGTTCATAGTTTCAGCTAATATCTATGATTATTGCTGAGTTATTGTTTAATAAAACATAAGTATTATTATTTATGTTTTTATTAGTTATAAAATAAACTTTATTTTCAATTATTGTCTTCATACATTTAATTATATTTTTAAAATCAATAAATATTATAAAAATAAAAAAGCACTCCAATAATTTTGGAGTGCCTATATAGTTTTATTAGATAACAATCTAATTACTATTTGTTGTATACAACTTTTCTGTATTCTGGTTTCTTTTTAATAACTTCTGGCAAAACAATTTCATCATCTTTTTTACCAACAAATGATTTTGGCAATCCTTTACCTTCAGCAATTGCATCAGAAAGAATTCCAATTAAAAGATACACAGATTTAATTGAGTAGTTGTTTGCTGGAATTACATAATCTATATCAGTTGGGTCAGCATTTGAGTTACAAATAGCTACAACCGGAATTCCAAGTTTCTTTGCTTCTTTTAAAGCATTCTTTTCATTTTCAGGGTCAGTTAAAATTAAAACCTTTGGTAGTTCTTTCATAGTTCTAATTCCACCAAATGCTTTAGCAAGTTTTTCTGTATCTTTTTTAATTTGAACTTGTTCTTTTTTAAGATACTTTTCAACTTCACCAGTTTTGTGGATAACTAATAAGTTATTGAATTTTTTAATTGAATTACTTATAGTTCTAAAGTTTGTAAGAGTACCACCTAATCATCTTTCGTTGATGTAGAAAGATTGAGTTCTCTTAGATTCTTCTTTAACATGATTTTTTATTATCTTTCCTCTAGTACCAACAAATAATGCAGTGCCGCCGTTTTTAGTTAAGTTAACCAAAAAGTTATAAGCATCACTTAAAGCCATAACAGTTTGCATTAAATCAATTATATGGTTAGTACCTTTTTTAGCATAGATATATGGTTTCATTTTTGGATTTCATTTTCTAGTAGTTAATCCAATATGAGCCCCTGTTTCCATTAATTTATTAACACTTACAAGTTTTCTAAACTTGTTGTTTGCCATAGCTGGATTTGCATTAATTTTTAACATAATGTTATTTTCGATTTCAGAAGCTTTGTCTTTGTAACTTACTGGTTCTGAAGTTTTTGTAACATTAGTATTAGTAGAAATTGGTTTTTCTAATTTTTTAGTTGCAGAACTTTCTTTTTTTGTTTTTGTTGTAGTAGCTGGTTTTTTAGCTACTTTTTTTTCTGCTTTTACAGCAACTGATTTAGTTGCTGATCCAACTTTTTTTTCATCTGCTTTTTTAGGCATTTTTTCTCCTTATAAAATTAAATACTTTAAGATTATATAACAATTTGTAACTATATTAAATTATTAATAAAAAAATAATTAGCTAACTTAATAACTAATTATTTTCAAAACCTAATTCAATATCAGTAATTGAGACATCAATTACAGATTTTCTACCAAACATATCAATTTCAACTTTAACCATGTTATTTGTTTTATCAATTGAAATTATGTTTCCTTTTTCTCCAACCATTTCGCCTGATTTGATTGTTACAAATGTTCCAACTTTAATATTTTCAAGATCTTTATCATTAATATCAAAATCAAATACTTGTGGTTCATTTTCATTTTCAAGATATATAGATTCATTGTTTGAATCTTGGTTTGATTCATTAAGATCTTCTTTTACTACATTTACAGTTTCAAGTTTTACTTCTTGATTATCATTTGAATTTTCTTCATTATTTTGAACTTTAGTTGAATCATAATAATCATCATTGTTTGGAATGTTTACAACAAATGGTTTGTTGTGAACAGCAACAACTTCTGGCTCATCAAATTTAGTATCAACATCTTCAATTGGTTTTAAGTTTTCTAAATCATCTTCAACATATGAAATTCCAGATTTGTTAATAATAATGTCTTCATTACTTGCTTCATTAAATAATCTTTCAACTTCAAATTCAGACATTGGAATTGGTTTAGCACCTTTACCAGATGAACCAACAAATCCTGTAATACCAAATGTATTTCTAATAACATATCAAGCTTGCTCTTCCATGATCATCTTGATGTATATGTACCCTGGAAATCTATTAATCTCTCTAATTCTAGTTTTTTTGTATCTATTACCTGGTAAAGTTGTTCAAGTAATAGATTTAGTATTTCTCATTAATTTAGGTGGGGGGTTGTCTTTATTATCAAATACTTCGATAGTAATTTCTCTAGATTTAAGAAGTTTGATTTCTTTAACAACATCATTTAATCTAAATGCTCTAATCTTATCTTCAAGTTCTTTATAAACAACATCTTCATTACCAATGATACACGTAGCAATATATCATTGAGCTTCATTAACAATACTCATTTTTTAACTCCAATTATAAACTTAATAATTTTTGCATACCGATACCAACTCCAGTAAAGATTGCAGTTAGTATAATAACAATACAAATCACAACAATAAAATTTTTAATTAAATCTGATTTGCTTGTTCATGACATTCTTTCAAATTCTTTTCCTAAGCCAAAAAAGAATGTTTTAAGTTTTAAAGATAAACCTTGTTTTTTTACTTTATTGTTTTTTACTTTCTTTTTCTTTTTGTCTTCAACTATGGTTTCAACTCTCTCTTCTTGTGTTATTTGAACATCTTCATCATTGGTGTAGATATCAGTTAATACAAGTTCTTGGTTTTCTTTATTTTTTTTATCTTCCATAATTATTACCTTGTTTCTTTGTGAAGAGTTTTTTTATTGCATTTAGGACAATATTTGTTTAACTCTAATCTTTCTTTTTTAAACTCATTTTTTTTAGTTTTATAGTTTCTAGAGAGACATTCATCACAAATCATTATTATTGATTTAGACATAATCTTTTTATTTCCTTTTTAAGCTTAATAGTTTGCATTTCCTTTTCTTTTTTAACTAATAAGTAATTTATAAAAGGTATCCCTATAAATAATATTATAAATGAAAAAAAGACAATTGAACCTTCCCGGTTCTTAACCTTTAATGCATCACTTGGTCCATAGAACACACCTCAACTCAATGTACCGTTAGGATTAGAAAAAGCATTATACATAAAATCATAGAAGAATTGGTAACCAAAGATAACAAGTATTCCAATACATGCAAATATAGCTATAGGCATAAATCCTTTAACTTTAGTAATCTCAACCTTTTTGGTAAATCTATTTATTATTGCAAATAGAATTACAATTCCATAAATTGCAAAGAAGAATAATGTAGGGAAGTTTGACATACCATCTGTGAAAGCATCATGTTTAAACACTATTGCAAAAATAAGATTAATTATGAATCAAGGTACACAAGAAATCGAGAACAATATTGCACCAGGAATTAATTCTTTTTTACCAGATAGTGTATATAAAACATCTGCTTTATATACAATTCTTTCGTGAATTAAATAATCAAAAGATCTAATTGATGTCATTGTGATTGAGTTAGCAACACCAAACACAGCAATAAACATTGAAACCTTTACGATGTATTCAAAAGCAAGTTGTACTTTTACATTATCTTGGAATATTGCTTTAAATACATTTGATACAATACCTTCACCAACTAAAATTTGAACAATAGTTATAAGAATATAGATGATAGAACAGAATATCATACCAAAAACAATTACTTTAGAAACCATTTCTGGTTTTTTCATTTCTTTACTTAAATTACCAACGCCCAAAAATGAATCAAAAGCGAATAGAATTGCAGGTAATGAACTTAGAATACCAGCTGGATTAATTGGACCAAGTGGGGAAACAGTTTCACTCCCATTCTCACCACCTGAAATAATTACATTAAATCTGTTTCCGTTTTCCACTTGGTTAAAGAAAGCAAATCCTAAAATTATTACTAACACTATTGGTAAAAACTTAACTATTGTGATTACCATTTGCATTTGCTTTGATGCATGAAAAGCAAATGTATTTAAAGCAATTAATCCCGCAAATATAAATATAGAAACAATCACCACTCAATAAAAAGGAACTTTATTATTTTGGTCAAAAATACTAAATAAAGCTTCACCTGTAAATATGAATATAGCAACCATCAATATTGAGAAATAAAAGAATGGCATATTCACTTTAATAAAGTAACCTGTTTTTTTACCAATTAATTTGCCAGCCCAACTAGCAAGTCCTGCTTTTGAGTGCTCGGTTGATGAAACTTCAGCAAAACTAAAAGCAGTACAAACCGAAACAACTGCTGCAATAATTCATGAAATAAGAATTCCATAACCATTTTGATGATTAGCAGCAAATACTGATCCATTTTTTAAAAATATACCAATACCAATTACACTACCAATAAGTATTGCCAAAGCAGAGAAAAATCCTATTTTTCGCGCTTTCTTTACACTCATTATCGTCTCCTTTCATTAATAAAAAAATCTCTTTTTAATAAAGAGATTTTCTATATGTATATATTGTACATAAATATTTATTCAATTGAAATAATTTTAAGGTACAAGTTGATATATTGTTATTAATCTATTATTTTTGATAATTCTTCCCTTAGGTATTTTTTAGTTATTTGATATTGTCTTCATAAAACTATTTTCTCTTTTTCAC
Organism: uncultured Mycoplasma sp.; assembly: GCA_949285105.1. Taxonomy (GTDB): domain Bacteria; phylum Bacillota_I; class Bacilli_A; order Mycoplasmatales; family Mycoplasmoidaceae; genus Malacoplasma. The sequence continues at coordinate 64,863 of CASDXH010000001.1, forward strand.
TAAATTTAGAATCATCAAATATAGTTCTTTCACCACCATTTGAAAGTTTATCAATAATTCATTTTTTATTTTTAGGTTCAATATTGTTTTCTTTTAAAAACTTACTAGTTAAATCTATTATGTATTTAGCAAATAAGTCTTCTGAGAAGTTATAGAATATTGTTCCAGAATAAATAGATATTGAAGGGTTTATGCTTTCAATAACATGTTTATCTTCAATCCCATTAAACTTCATGTTCCCTTTAGTTCCTGCAGTGAAAGTTCTATTATAGTTTAAGATTGTGTTTTTACAAAAAGTAAATCAAAGTTTTGGAAAAAAATCTGAGGTATATTTTTTTAACTTAATATTGGATTTTAATACTGCTTTTAAAAAGCAATCATATAAAATTGTTTTCAACTCATTTTCACCCAGTGTATATGCTAAGTATTTTAGTTTGTATCATTTAAAAGTATATCCATATACTTTGTTTCAGTATTTATTTAATAAGTAGTTAAAAGCATCTTTATTTTTTGATTCTCTAATCAAATAAATAATTTCTAAGTCAGTCATGTTACTCCTTAAAATAATAAATAGAATAATATTATTCCAACAGAGACTGCAACATTAAATGATTGCACAGAATTTTCTTCCATTGGAATCTTTACAATAGCATCTGACTTTTTTAAAAGGTTTTGTGAAACACCGTTATTTTCATTGCCAAATATTATGGCTATTTTATCAAAGTTAAGTTTTTGTTTTGAAATATCAATAGAATTATTACTTAAAGCTGATGACACTATTCAATAGTCTTCATCTTTTAGTCTTTCTATAGTGTTTGATAAATTGGTAACTCTTAACAAGTTTAATTGCTCATATGAACCCATACTAGTTTTCACTACTGTTTCATTTATTTGGACTTGGTTATCTTTCTTGAAAACTATATTATTAACCCCAAGTCCAAAACTTGTTCTCATTATCGATCCAAAATTACCAGCATCTTGAATCTCATCTAGAATTAAAATAATTTTTTTATTAGATAAACTAGAGCTAGTATTATTTATAATATTTAAAAATTCATTTATATCTTCTATAAATAATTTATCTTTAGATTCAACTATACCAATAACATTTTGGTGATTGACATTATTAAATGTATTAAATATTTTGTTATTACCAAAATAAACAGGAATGTTTTTCTTTTTAATATCAGATACTTCGGGGAAAACAACTTTAGTGTATAAAGCTTTTAATCTGTTAACTTTAAAAGCTTCGATAACAGATTTTTTCCCTATAATATATTTTTCCATAATATTCAACTCCTGCTTACCGGTAATAACTATCAATTTTTTATTAAAAAATTATATTAATACTTTTAAATTTATATTAGTTTTTTATCAATTAATTCTTTTCTTGAAATATCTGATTTTTCAAAATCTTTATTATTTTTATATTGATTTCATTTTTTTAGTAGTTCTATATTTTCGGGTGTATGAACATCAACATATTTTATTCCCATTACATTTAAATATAAAAGTAATTCATTTACTTTAAGGTTTAAACCATTATATTCTTTTTGTCTTAACATTGTGTTTGCATCTTTAACAATTTTGTTAATGTCACTCACAGCATTTGGAAAGTTTAAATCATTTAATAAACTTGAAAACAAGTTATCTTTGTCTATATCACTTATTGAACTAAGTTTATCTTCTATGATTAAATAACTTTTAAAAGTATTTAGAGAATATAAAATGTTTTCTATTGATTGTTTAGCATTATCTATTGAATCATGTGTATAGTTAATTGGATTAGCATAGTTTGTTTGGTAAAAGAATCATCTAATATCATTAGAACTATATTTAGATAGTATATCTTTAGCCAAAATGAAGTTATTTAATGATTTAGACATTTTATTATTATCAATATTTAAATGCCCAACGTGAATTCAATGCTTAGCTAATTCACAACCGTTAATAGCAACATTTTGAGCATTTTCATTTTCATGGTGTGGGAATTTTAAATCGACTCCACCACCATGAATATCAACTTGTGGTCCTATGTATTGAGAGATTAAATAAGAACATTCTGTATGTCATCCAGGTCTTCCCTTAGAAAACTTAGTATCTCAATTTATTCCTTCATTGGTTTGCTTTCATAGTACAAAATCAAATGGTGATAATTTTTTATTATTATCAGCAACTCTACTACCTACTTCTAATTCATTTGTCTTCTTATTTGATAGGTTACCATAAGTTGGTACATTTAAAGTTTTAAAATATACATCCCCATCTACTTGATATGCAAATCCATTATTTTGGATTTGTTCTATATAATTATTAATTCCATTTATATGATCTGATACTTTTGGCATTTTAATAGATAAATCAATATTAAGTTTATTTAATATTTCTAAATATTTTTCAAAGTAGTAATTACTTAAACTAAGTTCTCCTACATTTTCTTTAGCAGCTTGTTTTATTATCTTGTCATCAATATCTGTAATATTATGTACAAAATTAACATTTATATTTTTTTGTTTTAGTAATCTATGTAATACATCAAAAGTTATTATTGGTCTAATATTACCAACATGTACATGATTGTACACTGTTGGTCCACATAAATACATTGATATACTGTTGTTATTAATTTCAAGATCTACATATTCTTTTTTTATAGCATTATAGAGTTTCATATTGTCAAATACCTCAATATTAATTATGATATATTGTTTTTTAAAATTTATAGTAACAAATAAAAAACATAACATTAATGTTATGTTTAAAAATATTATCTAAAGTTGTGTTTTCTTTTTTTGAATTCTTCATCAAGTCTTCTATCAAGTTTCTTAGCAATTTTTCTTCTATCTTTAATGTTTTGGATGTATCCAAGAGTTAAGATAGGGATTAATAGAACAACTGTAGGAATAACTACTGATAGAACAACTATATCTCATCTAGTACCTTCATTTGTTGGAACAAACACTCTCATTCCAGTATATGTAATATTACTACTTGTAGTTTTACCAGAGAATGGGTCTTGAATAGTAATTGATACTAATAATGTTCCAGTAGCATCATCTGGTCCTAAAGTAATTTCAACTGGGTTATTGTTATTGTTGTTGCTTATATTATACAAGCTTGCAACATCATTCACTGTAACTTCTGAAGGAAGTTTGCTTTTTATAACAGCAGCTTCTGCTGAACTATCTTGCATAAATGTAATAGTTGTTTCAGCTGTACTTGTATTTCTAAATCCACTATATGGCGTTGGTGGAGAAATAGTTTTAGTTACACCATTATCATTTATAGTGAATGCAACATTTAAAGTACCAGCAACATCATCAGCAATTAAAGTTACTGAAGATATATCACTATTTGCAATATCTAAGCTATTTGTAACATTAGCAAAATATAATAGTGCTGATTTCTTTTGAGGATCATCAGTATTTAACATAAATCTAGCAGTTAAAAGTTCTTTTGCTCTTGAAGGAACATTTGCATTAGAGAATGCACTATTACTTCCATCAGAAGTTGAGATTTCATTGAAAGATTTAAATCCAACAATGTTAACAGGATTTTTACTTGTTTTGAAACCGCCATAGATTCTTGTGAATGTTTTTGTTGGGTAAACAGTAGTAGTTTTAGAATTTGTATTTTCAATATAGTTTTTGAATGAAACACTTACCTCAAGAGTACCACTTGAACGTGACGGAGTTAAAGTAACTGTTGCTTTGTCTTTAGTAGCGTTGTTGCTACCATAGTTTAAAACGCCAAGGGTCTCTAATTGGTTTTGAGTTACATCTGTTGCAAACATATTAGATGCACCACTAATTGTTTCTCCAAAACTAAATGTGTCAGCTAGTTGACCAGTTAAACTAGATCCACTAAATCCACTATAAGTAATTTGAATAGTCTTATTGTTAAAGCCACTAATATTTGCTCCAGATACATCAATAGAAATATCCAATGTACCTAATGTATCATTACCATTGGCTTTTACTACTTGAAAGTTTTGTCTTATGTAATCATTAAAGAACGAAGAGAAATCTGCAAAGTAAGATAATAAATCAATTTTTGATTCAGCAACATCACCATTTAATATACTAGCTATCGTTGAAGGTTTTTGTCCACGAATAGTAGTTGTATCTCTACTTGAAGTATCACTATTTAAAGTTGTATTTAAAGCTTGTTCATTAGGTTTGAAAGAGAAGAATATTGGTCTATTTGCACTTGCATTTTTTAAAAAGAAACTAGGAGTAGTAAATACAAATCTAACGTTTTCTTGGGTTCCAATTTGAGGAACAGTTAGATCAACTAGTATCGTACCATCTGCATCATTTGGTGTAAGTTGAACATTATCTTCAGTGGCTTTTATTAAATCATCATTTTGCTCATTGTTAAATGCAGAACCATAGATTATAAAATCATCAAGAATTTCTTTTTTAGAAACAGAAGAAGCAACTTTATCTGAATATTTAACACTTAAGTTTTCATATTTTGTAGAAGTTTTATCATAGTTAGTATCTACTACTTTGACACTACCTTGATCTCCATATTTATCAACTCTAAAGAAAGGAACAAGTTCGCTACCTAAAGTACCCGAGAAAGTTCAATTTTCACGCTTAGTATATGTTTCACCTTCTTTAGTTCAAGCAATTGGAATAGTAACACTTATATCCATAGAACCATTTTGATCATGTGGAGTAAATGATACTATAGGGTTAGTAATGTTTGTAGTTTGAATTAAATACTTTTTAACTTCATCAGCTGTTATTTCACTAGGTTTTTTATTTCTAATATATGTTGGTACTTCAAAATTTAATATACCGTCTTGTCCATCTTCTTGTCTTTCAGCAAACGTAACAGAAGTTTCAGCATTGTTAAAAGTATATTGTTGTTTACCAATAACAATTTCTTTTGTATCTGTTGAATTAATACTTCCGTCAATATTTACTTGTCTAAGTTTTTGTTTGAATGTTAATTCAATAGTATAAATTCTTTGGGCTTTTTGACTCGTTAATGTACTGGCTTGTGGATATTCAATAACAATATCAGGGTTAGTAGTAATACGTGGATCAATAAAGTTTATGTTTAAGAAATCTCTATAAGCAGTAGATGATTTTAAGTAAGTTTCAAACGAACTAGTGTATTGCCCATCAGCATTAAGCACTTCTTGATATAAAACAGATTGGGAAACTTCACTATTTGATTTAATAGAAACAGAAGCTGGAAGCTCTCTGTTTGCTGAAGAAGAAAGTTTATCTCATTGACCAATTAATGTACTACCTAGGAATTGAGCAAAAGTCCCATCTTCCATTTGAGCAAATCAACTTGGATTAGTTCTTCTTGTTACTAAGTTATATATTTTTCCTAATTTAATAGTAGAAGTTTCAAAATCATATAATAACTTAGGGTTTTTCTTACTTGCATCTAATTGAACTACTCTATTTTGTTCATCTAGTAATACATAACCATCAATTGCATCTTCATTTGCTTTATATAATTTTTGAATTGAATATAGTTTGCTATTTGAATATAAATAATCAAATAGATCAATGTTTCTTTCAGCTAAATTAAATGCATTAGATAGATTTAATGAAAGTGACCCTATTTTTGAAGGATTTGGTGAAATTGATTCACTATTCTTTTTAAATGTGTAGAAAAGTTCATAAGATGTACTTGAGTTTTGGATTATATTAATTCCAGAAAGTTTTTTATCAGCTAAGAATTGAGGGTTATTTGTATCATTTAATTTAAATGTTGTTGCATTGTTTTTATCATTAACATTTATAGTTTGACTACCAGTGTTTACTCCATCAATTTTTATAATAGATAAAAATTTATCTTTAGTTTCTGTACTGTATTCCTCTGCTTGATAAGTTAAATATACAGTAGCACCATCTCTGACTGTAATAATTGGTTTGTACTTTTTATTTGAAGCAAATGCTTGACCACCAAGAACAGTTGAATCTATTGTTATTGTTTTAGTAACTGTTGGTTGAACTTGCGGATTAGAAAAATCAGTTTGACTCAAACTAACAAAACTCATTGATGCATTGGTTGTTGTTGCAATTCCTCCAGTGTTATTAGAATTTATATCAGGCACATTCATTATTTGCATAGTGTGAGTAGAAGAAGATTCAAGAACCATAAAGTTATAATCTTGTGTTCCACCTGATGGAGCATCTAAAACTTTTACAAATTCATATGAACCACCCTTCATCTCTTCCTGACCAGTTAGAGTTTGATTTTCTCATTGAATTCTAAATAAATAAAATTTAGAATCATTCCCTTTTGTTAACACAAATAGAGATTTACCAGCACCATTACCACCAGGAGAATAAAGTAATGATTTAATAGTTAAAGAATTAAGAGATGTAGTAGATCCTGTTCCTGTACCACCGCTATTGGTTTTAGCAGCACTAAATAAATCACTTGTTTTTACAACTCAATCAATTGAACCAGCAGCTGATGCCAATCCACCACTACTTCCAGTATTAAACGTATTAACTAAATTAAACTTAGTAATTTCATCTAATGTTAGAGCTGCTTGACCACCAGTGCCACCAGAAGTAGAACTATATTTTGTACTTGAAGTAATTGTTGCATATGCATTATAGTCATAATCATATACAGTGTTTTGTTGAGGAATATTTGAATTATTAGTAATAATATCATTCAAAGGAACAATATTAGTTGTTTTATTTGTATTTGGATTTTTAGTTAGTGCCTTTTCTGTTACACCAGATCTTGAAACATTCGTTTGTGAGTTAAGAGATGTTTGATATGAAAAAGAATCAACAGAATTATTGTTGATCAAACTTGCAGAAACAACTGAAACAACACCAGTTGTTACAAGTGATAGTGTCGAAATTTTAAATAATCTATTTTTTAAATTCTTTTTCATATTTAACCCTCTCTAAAACTAAAATTTATTTTTAATCTTGTTTGTCTTAACTCTATTAAATATAGTCTTACCTAGATATCCACCCAGTCCTAATACTACCAATCCACCTAATATAGCACTTAAAATAACTGTTAGATCAACAGGCGCTTTATATGAGTTTCTATCTTCTATACTACCTACAGGGAAACCTCTAAGTACAGTAGAGAATTTATTATTAGCCATTGGGATATCTTGATTAAATTCATCAATAGTAACATATACAGTTAATGTACCAGTATCTGAGTTTTTAACTATTTGTACATTTTGATTTGTAAGATTCATATCTTTAAAGAAATCTATTTTCTTTAAGTATTGGTTTATTACATCATCAACAGTAATTGATTCAAGTTCTTTTTGTGAAAGAGTTGCATCAACTTCTGAGTTATTTATTCATCCAAATTCTTGGAATTGTTCGTTTGTAGCCTTAAACCCAGTAAAAATTCTTGTTTGTATATTTCCTGAATTAACTGCTTTTGCAGTAGCATCATTAAGAAAAGTAGTTGCTGATCTTTTCTTTACAGTAGTAGTGTTTGATTGAGCTTTAACAATCAAACTACCTGTAGAGTTATCAGAAAAATACGATAATGTAGCATTTGCAGGAACTCCGTTCGTGAATGCTGTATTTAAACTATCGTTTGTATATAATAGGTCAACAATTTCACTTGGAGAAAAATCTGCTATAGTTTTGCTTTGATCATTTGGACTAGTTTTAATGATTGCATTTATATCATTAGCAACTGTCGTGTTGTCTTTTCAGTTAACTGAAACTGAACTATCGATTGATGGAAATTCAAAAGTTTGAATAATTTGTTTACCATCAACTTTATTTCCACTAGACATATATGATTCTCCATTTCAAGAATCAAATGTTAATGTCATTTTTACATTTTCAGTAGGACCTGTTGCTCTTTGCCCATTATCATTTACATATTCAAATTGAACTTGTCTATCTTTAGATAAAGCATCGTTTGTGCCATTAACAAATAAGTTAGATAAAGATTTTAAATAAGTATTGTTTGTTTTGTTGGCTTCATATAAATCCATTAAGTCCTTTGATGAAGTAAATGCATTTACTTCATTAGGGGCTTTAGCTGACAATATTAATTGTTTTCCAGCATCTGGATTTACTTTAAATGACCCAGCAGGGAATGTTTGAGATAAAACAGCATCTTTAATAGTCTTACCAGAATAAACATCATAGTAGTCATAATGATAAGTGAATATTGCACTACCATCTTTATCATTTGGAGTTACATCAATACTTTTTATATCTGAATCTTTTCTATATTCTTTTGGTAAGATTTTGTTATCAGTACTATTATCATTAAATTTTCTTACGTCCTTACCAAAATAAGATAATTTAATTAAACTATCCGAAACTTGCGGTTCTCTTCATTCATTATTATATAAGAAATTTAATAATGAATTACCATTTAGACTTAATTCTTTTAGTTCACTAGGCATTAAGTTAGATAATTTGCTTTCATCATTTAATAAATATTTAGTAAACGGATTATTAGTACCAGTTTTCGTTATTGTGGCATTTTTTATATTATCAATATTTCCATTGTCTAAGAAAACATTAGTATTTTGAATTTCACCATTCTTAGAATAGAATCCTCTAAATACTTTTTTAATTTCTATTCACTTAGTTTGAGTATCAGTTTGGTCTTGTCCTTCTATTGCTCCAGAAGGAAAACTATCACCTATTCAATCTGTTTTTTCTGTATTGTTAAACTTGATTGAAACTTCAAGTAGACCAAATTTATCTCAATTTGTAAAGTTTTCACTAGAAGATGCATCTTGAGTGAAATTTTTTATTGTAATGTCATAATCATTTGGAACAATATGATTATCATCTTGCTTTATAAAATTGGAAAAAATTGAAGCAGGCGTTATATTTCCACTATTTGCTTCTAATCTATCATCAAATGTTTTTTTAATGTATGCACCAATAATGTCATCATCATTTCAAGCAAAGTTATATTTTTCTATAACTGCTAAATCTTTAAAGTTTCCACCAATCGTTCCTCATGCAGATGGTGTTATTGGGACTTTTGAATAATCTTCATAAGTAGATCATGTATAGTCAATATCATTGGTACTTGTCGCACCAGGTTTTTTTATTTTAACTTCAACAATAGGTGTGTTTGGATCTAAAACGCCATTTGAATATTTTTTAGCTATTTGTGTTATTGTAAATCTAACTCCACCACTTCTTCTATCATCATTTGAAATTGGTAGAATTTGAACATTGTAATCAACAACGCCAACAAGGTTTTCCCCGCTTGTAGTATCATAAGGAATTAATAAAGATTTTATTTGTTCATTTGTTACATTATCAACACGTTGTTTTCCTCATCACTCATTTTTTTGAGCAACATCTTGCTCAACAAATTTGAAACCAGCTGTGGCTTCTTGGCCGTCTTGGATTGCTCTAGTTTTGGGATTAGAAATATCATAGCTTAAGTTAGATTGAGTCAAGCTATTATTGATAGTTGCAACTGAGGGAATAGTAGCAATTACTGTTAACGAACTTAATCCGATAGTTAATATTTTTAATGTCTTTTTCATGACTCAATCCTCTCATTGTATATATAAAAATTATAAATTTTATAGAAACCAAAATCAAGTTTTTGAATATGTTTTTTACTTACATGATATAATAATTAATTTATAAAAAATTGGTTTTCACCAATTCTCCATAACTGACATGTGAAGTGCAACAATTTAATGTTGCATTAAACTCTCGACCTTAAAATATAAGTAGAGAGTTTTTTGTTTTAAATATTTTCTTGGTACAATTGATAAGCTGTTTTATAACCAAACATTTTTCTTGGCATATTATTTAATTTTCATTCAAGAGTTTTAATTTTATCTTCACTTACTAAACTAAAATAAGTTCCTTTCTTATATCATCTTCTAACTACACCATTTATGTTTTGTTAGTACTTCTTTGGAATGAAGAATAAAGTTGACAATAATAAACTTTAAAGTTGAATTGTTTTGCTTTTATACCCATCATTTGAAACTCTAATCCTTTATCAACAGTTATGCTCTTGATTGGTAATTTTCATCGCTAATAATGGTGTACATTTTAGCCAGCATTGACCTAGTTTTTTTACCTTTTATTTTTCTAATAATTGCCAACATTGTTTTTCTTTTAACTAATATTAATAAGTGATAGTATCCACTCTGTCTTCTACTAACTATTAGATTGGTTTCTCAGTGCCCAAACTCTTTTCTGTTATTTAACTTTTCTGGTCTTAAACTATATGGAATATAGTATTTTCCATCAATTTTAGAAAATATTCTTATTTTTCTTATTTTTTCTTTAACATATTTTCTTCTTAAACAATCCCTTCTTTGTATCTTTCAAATATTGCTATTTATTCATCTAAAAACTTGTTTAGTACTTGAAAATTTAACTAATGGATAATTTTTCTTTATTCAAAAAATTGTAGCTAGAACACCATGGGATTTTGGGTTAAATTTTTGAATAAAAATATCAGTAAAGTTTTTATATTTCAACATAGAAAATAAATGACAATTAGATTTTCTTCTAATGTATTTTTTATGAGCAGATGATGAATAATAAATTCCAGTTGAAGATGTATTTCTCTTCAACTCTCTAGATATTGTTGATCTATTATTTATTTAAGATTTTTAATATTTTATTCATTGAATATTTTTCTTTATTTCAAAGTAAATAAATTAAGTGTTTTCTTCTTTTGTTAAATGTTTATAAGTGTTCATAGGTACTCCTAATACTTATTATCTTTTTTATTGGTGAACACTTACAAATAAAATAAATGAAGTGCACACTCTTTTTGAGTGTTGCACTTCACATGTCAATCCAGCAAAATTCGTTTTCACCAATTTTTAAATTATATTTCTTCTTCGCTAATATCTATATCTTTGAAGTAGATATCAGTATCAATTTCATAGTCTTCAAATGGAGATATATTGATTTGTTGTCTTTGTCTTTCAATCTCTAATGGTTCATCTATGATTAAATTGTTTTCATAGAATTTTTGATAAGTTTCAGTTGATGCTTTATATAGATATTTCATTAAGATTGAAATATATTTAGGTGATGTTGATTTTTCATTATCAATCATTACCCCATCAACGTGATTTGAATTAACTATTTCTTCAAAGTCCTCACTTAAGAATTCTCCACCAAATAAGATAGGAATATTATTTCCAATATAGAAACTATATTCTTCTCTAATAAAGTTTCTTATAGTAGTTATAGCACCAATAACAAATTCAGGAGTAGCACGAACTCCAACTTCACCTATGAATGTTGGTTTATATACTATAGTTAAATGATTAGCAAATAGTGTTGGATCAATACTATCCAAGTATTTTCTTAATTTTAGTTTTAGTGATTCTTTAGTTGAATCTTTTAAAAGATCTGTTCTATCTTCACTTAAAACTAAAATTACATTCATTTCATTTTCTAAAAAAGTTTTAACCTTTTTATTAATTAAAATATCACTTTCACCAAAAGCTTTACAAACTTCTGGATGACCTACCATAACATTTCTAATATTGTAATCTTTCAGTTCAATTCAAGAAGTATCTCCTGTATGGTTACCAACTGTAACAATTCCACAGTTTTGAGCAGCAACACCCACTTGTTTATTTCTACTTAGATTCATGGCAGGCAAAATACCAAGTAATGAAGGAACAACAATTAAATCTACATCTTCATTTGTAGAAACATTGTCAAAGAATTTCTTCATTGAAACATAATCAGCATTAAGTTTTCAATTAGCTATAAGTTTTTTTCTTCTATCCATAAAATTATTTCTCCTTAATTACTATTTAATGAATCTTTTTCTTTTTTAGTTCATAAAGAATTTAATTCAGAATATTTTTCAAGTTTTTGTTCTGCTTCTCTAATCTTCTTGTTTACTTTAACAGCATTAGCTGCATCATTACCAACAAATTCCATGAAGTTTTTTCTATCTTTTAATTCTTCAATTCTCTTCTCATTTCATAAAGAAGTTAAATCATATTCACCTTTAGTACTAATAGTTCCAGAAACATCTGGAATAACCAATACTGTACCATCATCTAAAACAACTTCTTCTTCACCAAGATTATTTATTTTTAGATCTTCTTCATCATCTTCAACATCTAAAGTTGGGTAATCTAAGAAACCATCATATTTAACTTTTTCAATCATTTGAAGATTTAGTTGTTCTTGCTTATCTAAGTTAATTCCCTCTAAGAATTCACCATCATATGCAATACCAGCAATTGCATTTTCATAACGTTTATTATATTTAAGATCATATTTAGATATATTTTTCTTAACTTCTCTCTTCTTGTCTTGAACAATTATTTTTATAGATCTAAATCATTTAGAGTAGTTGTAAACAATTTTTCTTGTTAATGGATTTAATTTAAAAGCTTCAGCTTCAAATAGATCATCATAAGATACATCTATTTGAGATTTCATTTCAGCATATTTTCTATTAGCTTGTTCTAATTCATTCTTAGATTCTTTTACAATGTATAAAGTTTCTTTAAATATTTCATAGTAAGCTATTACTTTTTTAAAGTCTGCTTCATTAAAAGGACTATCTGGTGATACTTCTTCATCTTCCCCTGGTACTTTAGGAGCAAAGTATTTATTATATACATCATCTACATCAGCTTCTATATTTTCATAGAATTCAGCTATTTTAAATGCATCATTTGTGTTTAAAATATCAACTTCTGATTTAAATAATCTAGTAAAGAATGAGTATGGAAGAATTTCATCATCCAAAATTTTATTAATTTTCTTAATACTCATCTTAGGCATTTTTCTAGAAATAATAGGAGTCAATTCATCTTTTACTTTATTAACTCAATTTGTATTTCTTTTAATTTGAGTTCTTCATAAGAAACTATCAAAGAATCTATTTGATAGTTTAGTCATCTTTGATAGTTTAATTTCGTCATCAAATAATGTCATGATTGTTCTATTGTAGTTGTATTTAAATCCTACAAAATCAATGTCATTATATTTAATATATTCTAAAAGAACATCGAACAGTTTCTTTCTGGATTCTGGTGTTGTAAAAAGCTTCTCATGCGTTTTAATAATTTCTTTTAAAACAATGTACTGACGTTTTTGATTTACATATTCATCAGTCTTATTAAAGTCATTATATAAAGATAAATTATTTTCTTCGAATTGTTCAATTAAAGGAGAAGCTAAATTATCTTTCCAAACATTATAGTGATCTTCTAAGCTTTTTTGGATTTCATTTTTGCTAAAGTTTTTAGTAATTAATGATCTATAATAAGTTTTTTCATCTAGATTTTCTACACCCAAAGTAACAAGTAATGTTGAATATAATCCAAAAAAGTCACTAGTTAACTTTTTAGAAGATAAGTATCCATTTGTAAATATAAATGGAACTACAGATGTTTTATTATATGGAAGAATGTGTAGTCTCTTGTTAAGCATTTTTTCAGCAGCACCATATGGTGACACAAAAGTAATAATATTACCAGTGAACTTTGCATAGTTAATTAATCTACCTAAATTTTTATCAAAATTCTCGATAGCAAATTTTAATAATTTCATATCACTAGTATGAGCAGCTTCAGCAATTGTTGGAATATGAACAATAATAAAATCATATTTACCAATTGCACTAATAGTTTTATCAATTAAGAATTTATTAGCTGCAAATATATAGTCAGCATCACTATTAGCAAAATCTGTAGATATAGCTTTTCTTACAGTGTTTGGGTCATTTTGAGTTCCATAAAATTTATTAATGAAACCTCTTTTATGATTTAAGCTTAGTACTAAAGATTTCATATTTTCTTTAGAAGCTTTAGCAGTGATTAAACTATCTCTTGAGAAATCATCATTTAAAATAGTGACATCAACTTCTGTACCATAAATGCTTGTTAAAGAAGAAATTAATACATTATCCAGTCTTTGTTCTTGTTTTATCAGTTTTAATAGAGGAGAAAAGTTATCTTGATCTGAATCCAAGAATAAAAGCATGTCATTATTTTCTATAAAGAATTTATTTAAACTACTATTGTATGCTGGGATTATTTTTTGATCATATGTTTTATTATATAGGTTTAAATCAGCATAATCTTTAGGGTTGTTAAAGTCATTTGTTCCAATACCACAAATAGTATTGAAGTATTCTTGAACATGTTTTGTGTTTTCAAAACTATGACCTAATTTAATGAATACATTATCTCTACCTGCAATTGTTGCAATAGGGATATTTCTTTTTAAACAAAAACTACTAATTGATTCTAGGTGTTTGCCAAAAGAATATTGTTTGTCATCTTTACCATCAGCTATTAAATGGAATATAGGATATAGTCCATTTTTAATTAATATATTTGAGATGTATTTTATGTTGTCTACATCACAATGATATTTATTGTCTGATAACAAAAAGAACATATGAACACACTTAGAGTTGTATTTTAAAGAATGATTTCTTAATGTTTCAAAAACCTCTAGTTTGTGTAATTCTTTTCCTTCAATTAGTTTTTTTAACCTTTCATTTGCTGTTAAAATTTCGGGATTACCATAAAGCATTTGATAAAAGTTTTTATCAATATCTGTACTTACAGCATTAAACTTTTTCTTTACATCTATTTTACTTTTCTTTGAGTCATTGCTTAAAATAGCTCAAGGATATATTCCAGATATTAAGTGGTTAATATTTGGTTTATTAGCCAACTTAAAGTAATTTCCCTTTCATTGCTTATTTAACCCCAAGCCTTCTACACTTAAAAATATTAGTGTATTTTTTTTCATATATTTCTCTCCTCTATTAAGGTTATCAATTAAGGTTACATATCAAGTAAGTCATTAATTGATTTCACGTTTTTAACTTTTTTCTTTTTAGTTTCTTCAGTAAGTCTTTGATCAAGTTTTTTACTAAATCTCTTAATATCAATTTTATTTCTAATAAATAAGATGTAACTAATAGGAACCATCATAATTACAGCAGGAATAATAATTGATAAAGAAACAATTGTTCAATTAGTACCAGAATAAATTGGTACATTAGTTTTAAATCCACTATATGTTTCTTGACTTGTTCCTACTACACTTGATGCTGAACCATTAGATGAGATTAACTCAACTTTAACAGTTAGTGTACCAGCCACATCATCAAATGATTTAGAGATAACTTTTTGTAAGCTATTTCCATTTTGTACAGAATAAAACATAGTTAAATCAGCATCTGTTACTTCAGATGGTAATTTAGTAGTTTTAAGATTAACTAAAGTTTGACTTTCTTTATTAGTCATAACAATTGGGAAATTGTTATTACTTGTATTGAAACCACTAATAGTTGCTCCAATAGATCTCTGAACTCCATCAATAGTTAAGATACCAACTATAGATATAGTTCCAGTCACATCGTTCCCTGAGAAATTTAAACTAATATTGTCAGCATTATTTACATCACTTAAGAAAGTATTTAACTCATCAGAAGACTTAGTGAAAATTTTAAGTTTATCAACATCAGTGTTTAAAGAAATTTGTGTTAATAACTCACTAGGCGTTCTGTTTCTATATTGCTGTTCAAGTTCAGATTCAGATTTTCATACAATAACATCTACTGGATTACCTCTGATTTGGAAACCTGTGAAAACGTTTTTGAAAGTTTTAACAGGAACAATTTCTAATTGTTGTGTTTGGCTACCAGTATTTTGATCTATTCTTTTTTGAACAAAGTTTTTATATGTAACAGTAACTTCTAATGAACCAGTTGTATTAATTGGGTTAATCTTAACATCTTTTTCAAGTGAAGCTGTTGAACCACCCTCAACAAATACACCACCAGTAAGAAGATCATTTACTGTAATCGAACTTGGAGTTCTACTTTTTAAAGTATCAATATTACCTCAACTGAAACTAGACTCTTGGTTAATAATACTACCACTACTTTGGAAAGCGACAAAAGTTCTAGATATAGTGTCTCCAATACCATCAATTGGGTCTTTTAATTTAATATTTAAAGTCATTGAACCAACAGCTGCATTTGTATTAGTTGTAATGTTAATAACAGGATTTGATGTATCACCAGTAGAACTGTATCTTTCATAAATTAAGTTAGAGAAATAGTTACTAAAGTAACCAAAATAACCTAATCATTCAATGATTTTATCTGGTTGGTGGCCAGCAATATAACTGTTTAATAAACTTGTAAATACTGTAGGAACAGTTCTTTGGAATTCGTTATCATTAAATTTAGAAGTTCTAACTTCTTCATCTGTTTTTAACATGTAGTAAACAGATTCATTAGCAGAAGCATCTTTTTTAAAGATATTTGGAGTTTCAAATTGGTAAGTAACATTTTGTTGATTGCCAATTTTTGGAATAGTAACTCTAATTAAAGCGTTACCACCTCTATCAAAAGGAACAACTGTAATATCAGATGCAGTTGGAGGAGTTACATCTCCCGAATTTACTAATGAAGCATTAGAAAAATCAGAACCAAGTATTAGGAAATCGTTTAGAAAATCTTCATTTTTGACTTCAGAAGGAAGAACAGTAGAGTATTGAAGTTGTAGTCTGTTTTTTAATTCTTGATCACCACTATCTCAATATGATTGATCTACTTTAGTAACACTTAAGTCATAATTAGCCAAATCATTTTTTAAGAAAATAGGGTTATTTTCCCCACCAAAAACTAATGAAACACTTTCATTATTTCTTAGTTGCCCGTCTCTTCACATATAAGGAGCAGTAATGTTAACCGTTAAAGTTCCTTTTGTATCATCACTTTCTTTAATAAAAGATATTCCAGAAACATTAGATGTTTCGATTAAATATTTGCTAATTTCATCATCAGTAACTTGTGAAGGATATTTGTGAGTTAAGTAATAAGGAATTTTGTCAGTTGGAGCTTGTTTAATTTCAGTATTAGAGTTAATGAATGTAAATGTTTTAGAACCCAATTTAAACTTTGTACCATCAGTAATAGAACCATTACCATTATTTTGTCTAATTGTTTGTTCAAATTCTAAAGTAACTTTATAATTGTTGTCATTTTCACCAATAACTTTTTCAATTTTAGTTTGTGAAACACTAATTTTTGGATCACCAAATCTTGGGTCAAATGAATTAATGTTTAAAAAACTTTTATAAGCATCAGTTCCATTTAAGAAAGTATTAAATTCAGTTGAAGCATTTGTACCATCATCAGTTACTTTTACATATTTAGCAAGTCCTGAAACTGAGCTATCTGTTTTAAATGAAAAAGTAGCTAAAACTTCAAAATAATTAGCAGAACCAGAACCTAGTTCACCAATTAGAGTATTGTTGAAGAAATCTCCAATCTTAGAATCATCTGATTGAGCATATCAATCTGCAACACTTGGATAAGTGTTAATATTATAAACTTTATTACCACTGCCTGAATTACTACCATTTTGGAATTCATATAATTGCTGAGATGGTTGATAGTTAATATCTAATTTATAAGCTCTATTTAAACTATCTAGTGCTACATATCCAACGATAGAATTATTAGAATACATTGGAGAAACTTGATCAATTGTGAAAGATTTACTACTAGAGTTATAAGTTGTAGCTATATTTGTATTTAGTGAATAACCATTAGATAATGACACTGTTGATATTAAATAAGGAAAAGCATTATTTCCATTATTATTTTTTGTACCTTCTAATGAAGTTATTAAAGTTAAATTATTATTAACTAGTGATGGAATAACTTGTAATCCAGTAACAGTTCCTGTTAAACCTTTATTAATAAAATCTTGTGTAACTTTAGTTGGTAAAACATTACTTGAAGGAACACTAACATCATTTTGAGATGTTGATAGGTTAATTTTAACAACTGAAGCTAATACATCATCTTTGTTTATAGAATAACTACTTAGATTTGAACCAGAAGTTCCATTTTTCTTTTGTTTAACAACTAGGTAGTTATCACCATTGTAGTACAGTGTATCTTGGATAATAGGATTATTTGGTAACTCATTTACTGAAGCAGTAAAATCAATATTTTTTTTACTAAGTGTTTTTATCATAGTACTTGTAGTACTAATAGAAGAACTTGTGTAAGTTATTTTATTACCATTTAAATCACCAAATAAAACAACAGAATTAGACACTTGGTTAGTTATAGTCATGTATTTATAAACAGTGTTGTAATTACTTTTAGCAACAAGTTCATATTTACCAGCTTCTGCCCCATTTCAAACAATTCTGAATAGATAACTCTCTGAATTATCATTACCTAAAACAAATAATGAACCGCTTGAACCAAAATTTCCTGAACTATACTTTATAGAAGTAATATTTAAAGTATTAGGACTTCCACCATTCATCACCAATGTTTTTAAATCGCTATATTTAACTAATCAATCTGCTTTACCAGGATTTGTACCAGATAGACTATATTTAGTAATACCATCATGTGTAGCGTTCGTTCCACTATTTGTTGAAGTAGTCAGTACAGCATAAGAAGTTCCTGATGAATCTGTTGCTTTATATTGTTTAGCAAGATTATCAGAAAAATCTGTTCCATTATTTCCATTTCTATTATAAGAAATTAGATGTTGTGCATCTTTTTGACCATTATTATTATTAGTAGTTAACGCTCTATTATTAACAGCATCAGCATTTAATGTTTTAGAGTAGTTGTATGCACTTGGTGCGTTTGTGTTTTCTTTATTCAAGATAGCTGAAACAGCAGAAAGACTACCGACAGATAAAATCGATAATGAAAGTGATGAATAAAATAATTTTTTAACTATCTTGTTTTTTTTCATAAGTCAGTTTTCCTTTCTACTATTTAACTTTTTTTTCTAAATCATCAGCAAAAGCATCTAGTGATGATTTACCTTGATTTCTACTCATATTTAGAGGTTTGTCTTTTTTAGGTTTAAAACTTCTAATTTTTGCACGTCTAGATATAAGTGCTAGTAATACTGTTGACATTATTACTGAAACTAAAACAGCACATGAAACCGAGATTAATGCTGTATTGTCAACTGGCGGATTAATATCCGCTAAGTTAGATGAATTAACTGTAGAGAAACCAGAGATTGTATTTTGTACTGTTGTACCAACATTTGATTGGTTACTTGCAGCTTGATTGAATGAGCTTATATAAACACTAACCTTTAATACACCAACTCCAGAATTTGGATCAATGTAACTATCTATATTTACATCATCTTCACTAATGTTTAAGCTTGCAAATAAAGGAATTTTATTTAAGTACATTTCTATAACATCACTTTTCTTAACAAGATATATAGGAATTGTTAATAATTGTGGATCAACTTGTGATGCAGGAATTCATCCAAATTCTTGAAAGTTGTTATCACTAGTATCTTGTTTAAATCCTGTATAAGTTTGTGAGAATATTAAATTTTGAGCAGTAGCTCTGTTTGTATCGGTTTGAACAGTTAATACTAATTTAACTGTAATAATACCTTCAGAATCATCAGGAATCATTATAGTTGTATATGTTGCACCAAATGTTGGAGTGTATTGTCCATAGAACGGTGAATTTTCTGTTCCTGATTCACTAATACTAAAAGTAACCTGTGATGGTGTCATTTCTTTATAAGCTGCATTAGAGTTAAATAATTGATCATTATTTACTCAGTTAGGTTTTTGATACTGAGTATCATATTGGTAAACACCAATATAGAAAGTACTTGAAGATTTAAATCCTTTTTTATAAGTTCCATCTGTATCTTGGTAAACTGCTCCACCTCAATCATCAAATGTTACAGTTACTGTAATAGATGTGTCTTGGTTAATTGAAACTCAGTTTCCATTATCGTCTGTACTATCACCATGACCTGTTCTATAGTCTATAGTAGCGCTTCTCATTTTGTTATAAACATCTTCACTACCATTAAAGAACATATTAGTAAACGATTTTCTAAATGTTTCATCATTATCTGATTTAGCTCTAAATTCATTAACTATATCAAATGTAGAACCTAAATTATTAGGAATAGAGTTTGAATCTTTTCATTCAAAAGATAGAGTTTCAGAACTTGAACCAGCAGTTTTAAAACTTCCTGATGCAAACAATTGAGTAAACTCCATTGTTACATATGTTGAAGTATATACATCAAATGTTTTTATTGTATAAACTATTTGTAAACTTCCATCTTTATCATTTGGAATAGTTCTTACACCAGTAACTTGTATTCCATCTTGACCATTTTGACCACTACTTACTTCAATTCCAGTAGTAGATTTAAAATCACTTTCTTTATAACTCTTATTCATGTATTCAATGTCAATGAATTTATTATTACTGTTTGTTCCTCCACCGTTCATGTCAAGGAATTTTCCTTCAGTAAGCATTTTCAGTAATGCCTCATTACCATTAGTTGTTGAATCACCAACAACACTCACGAATTGAGAAGGAGTAAGAGAAGAGATATTTCTATCATTTAGACCTTGAAAAACTGATCCAAAAGGATCTGCTTGTCCATCTATCGGTGTAGAAGCAGTAATTCCATTAACACTATTTACAACAGATTTAATTTCCACTTCGTGTCTAGAACCATCAGTGGAAATAAATCCCCTAAATTTTCTACTTTCTGGTTGTTTACCATTCACTCATTTATTTACTTCAGTAACACTAAAAGTAACATCTAAAACACCATATTGTTGATTTGTCCCATTCCCATTCTGATTTACTTTAATCATAGATTGATCAAAACCTTGTGGTAAGTTTGAACTAGGAGAAATCAAGTATTTCATAACATCATTGGCATTAATTCCTCCTATCTGTCTGTTTTCAGAAAGAATGTATTTTTTTATAGTCTCACTATCGTTTCAAACCACTTGATATTTAGTTGATTTAAATAAACCAATAAATATTTTAGTATCTCAACCATTTTGAGTACCAGCACCATTAGGATGCACTTCTTCTGGAGAGTAAGTTCCATTACCATTGTTTTTATTTCAAGTTACAGTGAAATCAAGATATGCATTTTCTTTCATTTCTTCTGTAATATTTTCTTTAAGTTGAACTGTAAAGTTTGTAGTTGTAGATGCTTTAACTAATTGTTTGATAAGATCATTTGCATTTTCTAATCTAGAAAATTCTTCAACATTGTATTTTCCATATCAGTCAAGATTTTTGGCTTCTCCATCAATTAAATAACTAAATGTTGTATTTGTTTCTGCCGTGTTTCCGCCAGTTACAAAACCTCTAGTATTTACATTTTTTATACTAGTATCAATATGGTTTTGAGTTGTTAATGTTGTACTAATTATTGCACCAGCCGAAACAGCTGATAGTGATAGTAGCAAAGGAGCAATTAATAATTTTCTTTTTTTCATAACAATCACCTATCCACAATTTATACAATTATATTAATTATTATAATTTGCTTAATAGTGAAAATCAATTTTTGAAATAAAAAAATGTTCGAAATCAATGTTTGTGTTATATAATAATAAATTTAATTATTTTTAAATAAGTGTCAAAAACACAATAGCATGGTTCATAAATTAAATTTATTATAAAAAGAAATATTTGTTTGTAAAGAAAGTTAATAAAAAAAATTAAGGATGTTTTTTCCTTAATCTTTAAATAGTGTTAGTCATTTAATGTCAAAATTACTAGCTATTTTATCAACGTCACTTAATATTGACCCATTGTCATTGTATACCTTATATGATATGTAATCATCTTCAAATAATATTTCAAAAGTTTTGTTTATTGATCCATTTGTTTTTCATTCATGGTCTATAACCCTACAGTATTTTCTAGGAATTCTAGAGAATTCATTTAATGTATTAAAGTAATATTTTTTACCAAAGAATATTAAACCATCATATTTAGAAACATCTAAATTCTCTCCGCTAGTTGGGTGTTTATATAAAGAATCTAAACCAGGTTCTTTTGGTGATCCTAGTATTTTAACCTTTTGACCACTTCTTAAACCGTATCTTTTAATATCACCTATATTTTGTTCTACAGCTTTAAATGAATCAATTCTTTTTCCTATATAGTTTCCTAAATCTATATAGGCACCATTCCCATGTGAATCAACACCCAATAATTTATTTTTTACATTATGTTTAGTATATTCAATTCAGTTCCTAGCAAATAATAATTTATTTTCTGTAACTGATTTATCATGAATGTTTGAAAATTCAGCAATTACAGGAATAGTGTTTAATTTTGAAACTGTAGTTAGTTTAAAACTAACACTATCTATTGGGTTGTCAAAAGGATTAGCTTTTTCCAAATTAATTATTCTATTTGAAAGATCAGATAATACTGTTGGATTACCACCAGGCATTTTTTTATCATGTCTTGATAACAGTTCAAATATAAATAAACTTGAGAAAGTTGTATCTGAGCTAATGTTTTTATCATTAACAACTCTTTTATTCTTCTTTCCGTTTTGGTTATTAGATTCATTTTTAGTTTCAACACCATTATTATCTATATTGATGTTTTCTGTGCTATCATCTTTTGATTCATCAATTAATTCATCTTTATAAAAGTTTCTTTTTTTGAAGAAATCAATTGAAGAAATGGTACTAAAGCTACTAATAATGTTTTTTCCTATTTTTGAGTTATTAAATGCTTCTTTCTGTTGTTGGAAAACCCTACATAATATGTCATAGTCATATTTAGTTATGTTTCTAAGAGTGAAATTCTTTTCTTTTGTTGTTACATTAAGACATGTTTTTTTATTTTTCTCTAAAAAACCAAATTCCTCTATATCGTTATATGAATATACACCATTAATTTCTAAATCTTTTTTATTAGAGAAAATAAAAATCTTTTCATTAGTTAAGGTAATAAGTACCACATTAGATTTTCATTTATAATAACAAACTAGTCCAAACTGTGTTACCTCATTTAATGAATATTTTTTTTCTATAAAGTTGTATATTCTTTTAATGTCAACTCTTTTTTTGAATGCAGGCTGCAAAGAGGTAACATCATAAGATTGATTAACTTTGTTTTCGGTCATTTTTTCTCCATTATTTTTTTAAATCTATGGTATATACAATATTATTATTATAAATGTGTTCCGCTTTTTTATAAAAAATAATTTTAAAAAACGCATAAAAACGGGGGTTTTTAAATGATATTATTCAAAATTCAACAAAAATATGAAGAGATAACATTAAAAAAATATCTATTAAATAAATATCCCTCATTAACTTCTTCTAAAGCTGCAAAACTAATAGATCAAAATAAAGTTAGGGTTAATAATAAAAAATCTACTTTCAATTACCAACTTAAAATAGGTGATGAAATAAAGTGTTTCTTCAACCTTGAACCAAAGAAAATAAACTATGACTTTCTAAATGCTAAACAAACTTTCAAGATTATATATGAAGATGAGAATCTAATAATAGCCAATAAACCAAAAGGACTTGTTTGTCAGGAAGATGCAAATGAAAAAATAAACACTTTAAACAATCAATTGAGAAAATATTTATATGAAAAAGAAGAATGAATTCCAGAAAAAGATAGTGCTTTCATACCAAATCTATGTCACCGTTTGGATAAATACACAAATGGTTTGATACTTTTCGCTAAAAATGAAAAAACTCTTAAAGAAATTAATATTTTACTTAAAAACAATAACATAAAAAAGATGTATAAATGTTTAGTACTAGGAACATTAAGAAATAAAAGACAAAAATTAGTTAGCTACTGGATGCTAGATGAACAAAATAAAATAGCAAAAATAGATAAAGAAAATAAATATAACAAGAAAATGATCACAAAATATGATGTTTTAGAAGAATATGGTGATTCTTCTTTATTAAATGTCGAAATAGTAACAGGCAGAAAACATCAGATAAGAATACATCTTTCCTCTATCAATCACCCAATACTTGGTGATACCAAATATAACAAAATAGATAATTTGGGTTATAAATTCCCTTGTTTAACTTCATGAAAAATAGAGTTTGATATTCCTAAAGATAGCTTTTTATCTTACCTAAATAAAAAAACTTTTGAATTAAAAGATGTTCAATTCAAAAAGTAAAAAGTCAAATAAAACAAGGGTTTTTTGACTAACTCTTTTTATTTTTTAACATTTGTTTATTAAAGTCATATGCTACCATTGCTACACAATTTGATAAATTAAAACTTCTAATCTTATCTGACATATTAATAGAATAAAGTTTGTTCTTATATTTTTCCATTATATGATCGCTCAAACCATTTGTTTCCCTACCAAAAACTATAAATGTATCTTCATTTAGTATAGGAAAATCTAGGTTTTCTAATTTGTTTTCACCAAATTTACTAATTAAATAAATGTTCGACTCTGCTGATATATTGTATTTATTTTCAAATTCCTCTCAAGAATCATGCTCTTCTAGATCCAAATGTTTTCAATAATCTAATCCTGCTCTTATCATTCTTTTATCATCTAATATGAATCCATACGGTTTAATAAGGTGTAATTTAGCATTAAATCCTACACATGTTCTTGCAATGTTACCGGTATTTTGGGGTATTTCTGGTTGAAACAACACAATATGAAGCATATATTAGTTTTCCATTTCTTCTAGTGCAAATTCAATAAGTTTATTAATCACAGATGATCTACTTTCACCTGTTTTATCAACAAGTTCTTTAATTTTAAATACTAGTTTTGGTTTTAAATATATATTAGTTTTCACATCAAGTTTCTCTTTAGAAGAAAATAATTGACTAGCTTTTGAGTTACTTGGAAAATCATTACCCTGATTTTCATTATTACTTTGATAACTTAAAGACTCATTAAAAGTTCTAATTACTGTTTTAGAATTTCTTTCTTCTATTGGTTTTTCTTTAAATATTCGCTTTGATACTTCAGTTTTTTCAACACTAACATTATTAGATTGTTGAATGTCTTGATTGCTGTTTACTATAGGTTTTTCGACTATTTCTGACTTAACACTAGTATCAGCTTTGTTGTTGCTAGTGTTGATTTTTATGGGTTCGTCATCATCATAATTAATGTCAATATCATATTTTGAAACATATTTTTCTTCTTCAACTTCATTTTTTATAGTTGGTTCAGATGATTGTTGCATACTTTCTTTATGATTTTCAACAACATTTGTGCTTTTACTTTCTTGATGTTGGTTAGTATTTACATTATTATTTAAAGGTTTTTGTTCTTGTTGTACAGGTTTTTGTACAACAATATCATCAGATAGATCTGTAAAACTATATTTTCTCTTAGCCATTATTTATCTCCTTCTTTCTTATTGTCATCAAGACTATAGTTAAAACTTAATATAGGTTCGTTTGAATCTTGGTTTGAATTATTACTGTAATTATCCTGAATAGTTGTGTGCAGTACTTGTGGTTCTTGACTAATAGAAGTATTATTTGATGGCACTGTAGTATGAGAGGGTTGACTAATATTATTGATAAAATTGTTATTATTATAACTATTCACTGAAATATTGTTATTGTTTACATTATTTTTTATGTAATCCATAATTTCATTTTTTAATTCTATATACTCATCTTGATACTTACTTTTAATTACACTAAATAAAATTGGGACTCTTTCATATCCAACAGCAGCTGTTGATTTAGTTGATTGTGATATGAAATTTTTTGTTACATATACACCTTCTGAAGTCAATTTTGGTCTAATACTTTCATTAATGATGTCATTATGGATAGTAACTCTAGTATTAACTTTAGTTGGAACAGCAATTACTTTCATGTTTGGATTGTTTCTTATAATGAATTCTTTAGATGCGTTAACTATTCTTCTTAGACCTAATGTTGCATATTGATCAGGTTCAAAAGGAATGATAGCAAGATTAACTGTAGATAATACTGTTGCTACAACAGTAGACATGTTTGGGGGAGTGTCTACAATTACGTAATCATAAATTTCATCAAGCTTTTGTAATAATTTCTTTAAACCAGATTGAGATACTTCACCATTACTCATATACATATCAAAAAAGTTTAAATCATCATTACCAGGTAATATATCAAGATATGGTGGTCTTTCCCTTACAATAGCTTGATCTAATGTACAATCACCTTTTAAAAAATCCATTACGGTATATTCAAGGTTAAAAGGATTTTTACCAAAAGTAGCTATAACATTACCTTGACCATCAAGATCTACAATTATTGTTTTTTTTGAGTCTAAAGATAAACAAGCTCCCAAATTTGTAGAAAGTGTTGTTTTTAATACACCACCTTTATTATTAACTACACCTATTATCATGTGAACCTCCAAATAATTACTATTACGTAATTAATTACAATTATGTAACATTAATAGTTTATAGTATACCAAATCAAAGCAATAATATTATAAAAATTACGTAATTGTAAATAATTATGTAATTAAAAAAATAATTACGTAATTGCTATAAGCTAATGCGCATGATTTCAAAATTACTATGTATACAGTGGAACATTAAAGAACAATTACGTAATCATTATAAATTATGTAATTATTTATTAATTTTCTTCTCAAATAAAATAATTACGTAATTGTAACTATTAAATAACTATAAAACTATTTTTTACACCAGTTTTCTGATTGTGATTACGTAATTGTAATCAATTTAAGGAAATATTACTCTTTTTATGTCTTATTTTCATTATGATTACGTAATTAATTATGTTTCTTTTATAATGATTACGTAATCATATTGTTTCATGTTATTGTTCTTTAACCCGCCCTATTTCTTTGTCAAATGGAAAAAAAGATATTTTTGATTCAAAAAAATAGTTTTTAATGCTGTTTTAAAGCATTTTAAGAGACTTTTTTAAAAAACTAGTAGGGAAATTCATTTTAATATAGAAAAGTGTCTTAAATCGCCTTATTTTGAATTTTTCTGTTTTTTATAGCTTGATCACTAATTTTTGTTAAAAATTTAGAAAAGTATGCTATAAATTTACTATTACTTTAGTAATAGTAAAAGTTCCAAAATTTGGAGGTATAAAAGACAGAACAAAAAACTTTCTTGTTTAAAAACTAGTTCCTGAGTGTAAAATTTTCATAGAGCATGAAATAGGGTGAAAAATTGGATAAGTTCCCTATTACGTAGTAATAGGGAAAAATGAAAAAAATGAACTTTGAAATTTTTAAAAAATTTTAAGATCTGAAAAATTCAAAAAAATACCCCTGATTTTTCTAAGGTTAAAAATCAGTAAATTACGTAAGCAACTACATAATTATAAGTAATTACGTAATTATTAAGGTTACATAACTATAACCAATTACAATTACGTAATTCCTAAAAATTACATAACCAATATGAATTACGTAATCATTAAAGTAATCAAATCATGAATCAAAATTTAAAAGCTTTTAAGAGGAGAAAATAAAAAAGTAATACTATTCTTCATATTCTCTTATTTCGTGTCTTAAAACGCTTTATTTTTGTTTTTAGAGCATGTTTTAAAAGGTTCCTTTTCTTTATAAGAAGAAAATTTTATATTTTGTTTTATCTAATCTTTTTGAACAAATTTTTTAGGTTTAATCAAAAAAAATAATAACTATAAAATAAAAAAACTTTATTCCTTTCCAAATTAAAGAAATAGCAGTGAACTCAAATAAAAATTTCTAATAAAAGTTTTTCTACTACAAAGTTAATATTTAAAGACAAACTTTATGTGTTTATAATCTACACTCTTATTAATTAAGAGAAAGGCAATCAATTTACTTAGTAAGAGCATCTTTCTGGTTTTACTATGAGTGGCTATGATCATTAAGTTTTGGTTACTGATTATTTATAGTTGTTTAATGAAATAAACAACTCATAACCATATAATGATATCTTTATTTTTTGGCTTATATGAAGTGCTTATCTAATAAAATGATTGATTCATTGAACAATAAATAGTTAAATCAACCTTGTCTATATAATTGATTAATTTAAAAATTATTGGCTTTAATCTTTAATAATCTTTAAAACAATAATTGCATAAAATATTCGGTACTGTCTCATTTTTTGGAGAAACTCATTCTTAGAAAAAAGTTTAAAATAAATTTTAGGAGTGAGTTATGTCAAAAAAACCAGAAAACAAAGATG
>CASDXH010000002.1 GCA_949285105.1 uncultured Mycoplasma sp.
ATTCTAGACATTGTTCTACTGTTAATTGTTTAGACATAAAAAGACAATAATTCCTTTCCTGAGAATTGAATTATTGTCCAATTTTAATGTCCATGTTTAAATGAAAAGTAAATAACATGCCAAGAAAAATGTTTGGTTATAAAACAGCTTATCAAATGTACCAAGAAAATATTTAAAGTAAAAAAACTCTCAACTTATAGTTCACAGTCGAGAGTTTAATGTAACATTAAAGTGTTGCACTTCACATGTCAGTTAGGGAACTAAGACATCAAAATGGTTTTGTCCCATTTTAATGTCCTAGTTTAAACAAATAATCTTTTATAAATAAAAAAAGTGTATGAAACATACACTTAAAAAATCTATACTAACTTGTTATCCAATTTTTTTATCTTTAAAATATGGTATTAAAGCATCTGGAATTGTAATACTACCGTCTTCATTTTGATAGTTTTCAACTACAGCGGCCCATAATCTATCAATTGCTAGTCCACTACCATTTAATGTATGAACAAGTTCATTTTTATTTGTAGCTTTGTTTTTAAATCTTATCATTGCTCTTCTAGCTTGAAAATCTTCACAATTAGAACATGAAGATATTTCTTTATAAGATTCATATGATGGTAATCATACTTCTATATCATATGTTTTAGCACTACTAAAACCCATATCTCCAGTACACAATACAATTCTTCTGTATGGAAGCTTTAATACTTCTAATATTTTTTCAGCCTGTAATGTCATTTCTTCTAAAACATCATATGAATTATTTGGATGAGCAATATTTACCATTTCTGTCTTATAGAATTGGTGTTGTCTTATTACCCCTCTAGTATCTCTACCAGCACTACCAGCTTCACTTCTAAAATTAATAGTTGATGTAGTGTATCTTAAAGGTAATATTGCTTCATCCAATATTTCATCACGGTGAAAATTAGTAAGTTGTACTTCTCCTGTTGGAGAAAGAAAATAGTTACTATCTTCTAGTTTAAATAAATCCTCTTTGAATTTTGGCAGTTGTCCTGTACCAAATAAAGATTGTTCATTAACAATAACAGGCATAGAAAATTCTATATATCCTGATTGTGAGTGAATATCTAATGTCAATTGTTGTAATGCTCTAATAAGTTTAGAACCATTATTTTTATAAATAATGAATCTAGAACCTGTAACCTTTGCACTTCTATCAAAATCAATTAAATCATTCTTTTTAGCTAAATCTCAATGAGCCAGTGGCTTAAATTTAAATTTTGTTGGTGTTAAATATTTTTTAACTTCTATATTTTCGGTTTCATCTTCTCCTACTGGAACTGAAGAATGAGGAATGTTTGGTATTCTTGATAGTTCATAATCTAAACTATCGCTTAGTGTTTTTTCTTTTTGTGATAGTTTATCTATTTGGGTTTTAATTGTTGAAACTTCATTTTTTATCTTTTCTACTTCATTCTTTTTATTTTCTTTTATAAGTACTGTAATTTGTTTAGATAAACTATTTCTTTTTTCATTAAGTTTTTCTATTTCTTGAGTTATTTTTAAAAGTTCTTTATCAGTTTTTTCTATTACTGATAAATCTATTTTTGCATTTCTTTTATCTAAACCAGCTTTTAAAAGATCTATGTTTTCTCTAATTATTTTCTTGTTTATCATAACTATCCTCTTGTTGTTTTAAAAGTTTGATTCTTTTATTAATTTGAACTATATAGATGATTCCTGAAACCACAGATAAGAAAGTACAAATAAATACTAGTATATTTTGTACTGAATAATACTGTCATATGTTGCTATAACTATAAATTTTTTCTGGATTATTAAAAACTAATATTAAAACAATTAAGGCAATCATTTGGAATATAGTTTTTAATTTGCCAAATAGATTAGCTGCTACAACTATATTTTTTTTAGCAACTGTTTGTCTGTAAGCATCAATAATTGTGTCTCTTGATACCATAATTACAATTAGATATCACAAAGTAACATTTTGACTTGCTAATAAAATGAATACTGATGTGGTTAAAACCTTATCTGCTATAGGATCCCATATTTTTCCAAAATCACTTATTCAATTAAACCTTCTAGCAAGATATCCATCCAATGCATCAGTAATTGATGCTAGTATAAAAAATAATCCAGCTAATAAGTCATATAAATCAATTCTATAATTGATATCAGTAATTTTAAAACTATAAATAGTAATATTTGAATCTATTGCTAAAAAGACCAATATTAAAGGAATAAACAATATTCTAAATACGGTTAAGATATTTGGAATATTGTTTATCCTGAATAATTTATGTATGTTGCTTTTATTAGAAATTAATTGGTCCATAAGAACGAGGGAATGGAATTACATCTTTAATGTTAGATGTATCTGTAATATACATAATTAGTCTTTCAAAACCTAATCCAAATCCTGCAGATTTATAATACCCATATTTTCTTAAATCCAAGTATCAACTAATTTCTTCTGGTTTAATTCCCATTTTTAAACATCTATTTAATATTTTTTTGTAATCATCTTCTCTTTGGCTTCCACCAATGATTTCTCCAACTCCTGGAACTAATAAATCACAAGCTGCAACAGTTGTTCCATCATTATTAAGCTTCATATAAAATGCTTTTATGTCTTTTGGAAAATCTGTAAGTATTACTGGTTTGTTAAATACCTTTTCACATAAAAATCTTTCATGCTCACTTGCTAAATCTTTACCAAAATAGATTTCATTATCTTCAAAATTAGTTTTGTTTTCAGAGATGCTTTTCTTTAAGATAGCAATTGCATCTTTATAAGTCACTTTAACAAAATCATTGTTAATTACATTTTCAAGTTTAGGAATTAATTGTTCACCACTTAACTTGTTTAAGAAAATCATTTCATCTTTACAATTCTTTAATACAAATCTAATTAGATATTTAATAAATGCTTCTATTAATAATGTAAGTTGATTCAAACCACAGAAAGCAATTTCTGGTTCAATCATTCAAAATTCAGCTACGTGTCTATTTGTGTTTGACTTCTCTGCTCTAAATGTTGGCCCAAATGTATAAACTCTTTTCAATCCTTGAGCATATGCTTCTGCGTGTAATTGTCCACTAACTGTTAAAGATGCTTGTTTATCAAAAAATAATTCATTATTTTTTGATCTAACTATAAAGTTTTCACCAGCACCTTCAGCATCATTACCGGTTAATATTGGTGTACTAACTCAAGAAAAATCATTCATGTGGAAGAAGTTGTGAATAGCAAAAGCTAACTCACTTCTTATTTTCATGATTGCACTATATTTATTTGTTCTATGTCTTAAGTGTGCAATAGTTCTTAAAAATTCAGCAGAGTGTTCTTTCTTTTGTAGAGGGAAATCTTCGTCAGCCTGTTTTAACATTCTAAAATCTTTAACCAAAATTTCAAAGTGTTGATTTTCTTTTAGTGATTCTACAACATCCCCTTCAATTAAAATAGCACTACCTGTTTTGGCAGTTCGAGCTTCTTCAAAGTTTGAAGTTTCTTGTTTTTTATAAACTAATTGAATTGAATTTATTGATGTTCCATCAGTAAAAGAGATAAACCCTAAAGATCCACTATCTCTATTTGTTCTAACTCAACCAGCTAATTTAACACGTTTAAGCTGTTTGTAGTTCTTAAAAACATCTTTTACAGAAATTGTTTCCATAATTTTTATCACCATATCAAAATTTATAATAATTATATAATACTAATGAAATTTTTATTTATTATATTGATGTGTGAAACAAGTATTATGTCATCACTAGAGTAGAATTTTTGGTGATAAAAAATTATGCTCTAATTTGTCAATGAAATGTATAATAAATTATGTTGTATTGAAATATTAATGCAATTATCATATAATTATTAAGTTATATTGTAAATTTGGAAGTATAGCTCAGTTGGTTAGAGCACACCCCTGATAAGGGTGAGGTCGATGGTTCGAGCCCATTTACTTCCACCATTGAGGGGACGTAGCTCAATTGATAGAGCACCTGATTTGCACTCAGGAGGTCGAGGGTTTGACTCCCTTCGTCTCCACCATTAATAAATATCTGAGAGGCTTAATTGCCTCTCTTTTTTTATTTCTTAATATTAATAATTAAAAAAATACACAAAAGAATCTATATAAATAATTTTCAAACTATTAAATTAATAAAATAAAAGAACACACATTTTATTGTGTGTTCTAGCAAATTAATTAGTTATATCTATTTGATTCATTAAAGAATACTTCGTTATCAAACGTAGGCATTTTAGCTGCTCTAATTTTACGAATAGGCATCATTTGATTAATGTAGTTATAGATTAATTCCCCATTAACAAAAGTCATCATTACTCTACCACTAATTCTGTGGTCATTGAATGGAGTTCATCTACTTCTAGATACAATGTCTTCATTTTTAATTCATCATCTCTTAGTTGTGTTTACTACAATGATATCAGCATCATATCCCTCTTTAATTTCACCCTTATTTTTTAACCCATAGATTTTAGCTGGGTTTTTACATAACATTTTTTCTAAAAGCGTTACAGGGATTTTCTTGTAGTAAGAGTTGTCAAATAAAATAGAAAATAATGTTTCAAAGTTTGGTAAACCTGGACGTTCCGTTTCAAACTTTTCTATTAAAGTAACAGGTAAATGTGTTGATGTAATCATATCAATTTTGTTTTCTTTAACAGCATTTCAAAGGTGAATGTTGTTTAACATTGTTCCAAGTTTGTAATCTGTAGTAATAGTTTTTCTCTTGTATTCGCTATTAATTTGATCTCTATTAAATAATAAATAATTTATAGATGTTGCTGTTCTAATGTTGTAACCTTGGTTTTTATAAAATAATATCTTTTCTAAATCACCTTCATTAGTAATATCATAGAATAAGATTTTTATATCTTTGTCATCACAAACACTAAAGAAAGTATCAATATCATTACCAGATAAATGGATTAATATCATTTTTGATGATTGAATCATTGTATTTAAAACATTTGAATCAGATATTCTATCTTTGAAATTTCTAGAATTTAAATTGATAACAGTACCAACAGCATATTCTTGTGCTTTTGCTAATTCTTTAGTTTTACTTAAATCACCAGCTGAAACAGCAAAGGCAAAGTTAACTAATGATGTATCATTAGCTGTTGCAATTTTTTGAGATAAAACTTTGAAGTAGTCATCTGTAATTGGATCAACTGGAACATCAACAAAAGTAGTTATCCCACCATAAGCACAAGCAATTGATTCACTACTAAAATCTGCATCATCATATGGTGAGCCAGTTTTGATTCTAGAAAAACCATCGATGATACCAGGCATCACTAAATTGTTTTTAATATCAAATGTTGCATCTATTTCCACATCACATGTTTCTTGAGTGATAGGTTCTTCGCTAATTTTAGCTATAGTTTCATTGATAATTAATATATCAACTTTTTTACCATTAGATAACATACAGTTTTTTAAAAGTTTTACCATGATATCACCTCTTACATTTTATTCTTTTATATTTTTTCAAAGATTAATCAAAAGCAACAAATCATATTAATTATAAACTTTTAATACGTCATATTCAATAATTTTTAGCAAATAGTTGATTAAAAATTAATTTAATAGTATATAATAAAATTTTATATTTAATTTATTAATTTATGTTTTTATTATGTTGTTTTCAGTAATTAAAATTTATTTCTAGGTTTTTTATCTGTTCTTCATTTAGTTCATTTATTAAAAAATCTTCTTTTAATGAAATACATTTTTCTATAAGTTTTTTATCTGGTAAATCTTCTTTAATTACTATTCTTCTATTGTATGGGTTGAAGGTGATTAGGTTTTTATCAAATAACGTATGAGTGTTTGCATCTATAAAGATTGCATTGTTACCGTTAACAGCAAGCTTTCAATCTTTTAAGTTTGAACGATTAACTAAATAAGAAAACCCTATGATGTGTGCTGTCTCTATAGTTTGATGTGAAATATATTCATTTTGAGATATATTTTTAATTTTATTGATTGAAATAAGATACGATGTTCAAGAGTTGTAAATAGATCTTAGTTGATTTTTATAATTGGAATTTCCATTATAAAACCCGTTTTTAAAAAGGTTATATATTTCTTCAACTTTATCATTAAATGAACTTTCAACATCATTCTTCTTTATTCTATTTGCTTCTAAAAGACTCATAACCTTATTTAATCTATCTTTTGGATTTTCTTTTTCTATTAAATTAATGTACATGAAGTTATATTTACAAAACTCATCTTTAAAGTTATCAAGATAAACATTGGAATTAACAACATCAACTAACCCTATAGTTTCAATATTTTCTAAATCTAAGTTTGATTCAAATTGATGTTTTTTATTTCTATATTTTTTCAAAGGATTATAGAAATTAAAAGACAAAAAATTTTTATCAATGCATCTAAGAGGGGTTGCATTAAATGATGTCTCAGATCCTGAGGGGTTACTTCCACTTAAATAAGATAGTTGTTCTAATACTGTTGATCTACTTTCTAATTTTAAGAATTCATTAATCTTTTTTAGTTCATTATTACTCAAAGATAAAAATCTTGTTTCATTAAATAATTTATCTGCATTTAGAAATCTTTCCCTAAATATACGCATCTCTTTTTTCTTTTTTCAAAATCCAACTGTATTAACCATTTTGAAATCAGTTGCTCTATATGTTGATTCTTCAAATTGAATATATTGTTTAACAATTGCTCTGTCTTTTAAATAGATGATAAAGTTACAAGTTCCTTTGGCTTTAAAACAGTTAGTTTTAGAAGAGTAATAACTTTTAGATATAAATGGAACTGTAAGTTTCACATAACTTTTATTACTCATTATTTTCTCCTTCAAACTTTAAAGTAGAAAATATTGCTTCTAATACATTAACAACAATTGAATTCCCCATTATAAATATCAATTGTCTATCAGATAATAGATTATATTTTTTAACTTGTTGATAATGCTTTTCTTTAAATCCCATATATAAAAATGCTTCTTTTGCATTCATATATCTAATTTTGTTACTTCCAAAAAATAATTTAATTCTACTTAAAGCACCAGAAGCTGTAAGGGTTGGCCCACAATAGTTTATGTCATATACATAATTTTCAGAATTAAAATTTGTATAGTTTAAAAGAGATGCTTTGTTAGAGTCATTTATCTTCTTAAATGAGGATAACTTATATTTATTAAAGCTTATTTCATATGGTTCATTATCCATTACTATTGTTGATAATGATAAATACCTATTATCTGTTTTTTTATTTAATTCTTTATTGAACTCAAACCCAACCTTATATTTAAAATCTTTCCTTACAGATAATAAAAACACTCTTTTTCTAGATTGAGGAACTTTGAAGTATTTTGAATCTAGTTCATACTCATAAGATTCATAATTTAAATCTTCTAAGTCTTTAATTCACTTTCTGTATTCTAGAATATGTTTTTTGTTTTTAATAGCTACAACATTCTCCATTAATAAATAATTTGGTAATTCTTCAGTATTTAGGTTTTTATGCATATCAGATAACAATCTTTTAACTTCCCATAATAAACCACTTCTAGTATTATTTTCTTGATTCATGCCTTTCTGTTTTCCTTGGTGACTTAGATCTTGGCAAGGAAATGAATAGGTAAATATATCAATGTTTTTTGGAATAGATTTATAGTCTACTTTTGATATATCAAATAAGTTATTTGATAAAGATTTTGATCTATTCAAAATAAAACCAAGATAACTATTAATCAATCTATTTTTAGTAGTAGCTGGAGTTTTTGAATCAAAAGAAATATTAACATTTTCTATTTCACCAAAGGTTTCTTTTTTAATTTCTTTAAATTCATTATGTAATAGTTCATAAGCTATTATTGCATTGACGTACCATTCAATATAACCTACTGATTTAATTTTTCAGTTTTTCTTAGGTGCTATATTTTTTAAAGCTAAATATTGGGAACCAATTCCTGCAAAAGCTTCAAATATTTTAATTTGGTTAATATAACCCTTTTTATCTCTACCATTTAATTAATAGACAACCGTTTATATACAAAATTATTTATAAAATTAAGTACAACTAATAAAAAACACTAGTTATTGGGGTATATAGTATGAAAAAAGGTAGAGATAAAAAGGGTTTTCTCTACCAACAAAAGATATTATACATTTAATATATAGTAATTGTGGATAATAAAAATATTAAATAATTAGCACGTTAGTTCAAAATAATTTTGTTCACTAAACCTCTAATCAGTTCAAGTGATTTTGTTCCCTTAATAAATTATTATGCTAAATAATTATTGCCAACATAACATTAAATTTCTATAATTTAAATAATTGCTTAGGTTAATAAAAAATGCTCCAATATTTTGGAGCATAATAACTATTTTTTATTTTTTATATATTCAAGATAACCACCTTCTATGTTTGAAGCATCATATCCCATGTTGCTTAACATATCTGTTATCTCTTTAGATTTTTGACCTCTATTACAATATATGTAGTACTTTTTAGATTTATCTAAATTGATTTGGTTGTTATCTATCATATCTTTATTTAAGTTGACAACTTCATTGTTAACTTTTAATTCATCAAAAGTTTGTTTATCTCTAATATCAACAATTACATTGTCCTTATCTTGCTTCTCAAGAACTGATTTTCAGCTAATATTTTTCATTATTTTTTAAAATTTTTAAATGCTTTAAGTCCTAAGTAAACAGCGTTAGAACCTAATTCATTTTCAATTTCAATTAATCTATTATATTTTGCAATTCTTTCAGATCTTGACATAGAACCAGTTTTAATTTGTCCAGTACCCATACCAACTACAATGTCAGCAATAGTTGTATCTTCAGTTTCTCCAGATCTATGTGAAACAACTGCTGTTCAACCAGCATCGTGAGCTAGTTTAATTGTTTTAATAGTTTCTGTTAAAGTACCAATTTGGTTAACTTTAATTAATACAGAATTTGCAACTTTCTTTTCAATACCATTTTTAGTAATTTCAGGGTTTGTACAAAATAAGTCATCACCAACAATTTGAACTTTGTCTCCAATTTTTTGAACCATAGAAGCAAATCCATCTCAGTCGTTTTCAGCTAAACCATCTTCAATTGAAATGATTGGGTATTTTTCACATTCTTTACTTCAGTATTCAACCATTTCGTCAGAAGTTTTAGTACCTTTTTTAGTATCTAAAATTTTAGCCTTGATTGCTTTTTCAAACACATAAACTTTTTTATCATTGTCATATAATTCAGAAGTTGCTGGGTCTAAAGCAAAAGCAACATCTTTATCAATACCAGCTTTATATCCAGCTTTTTCAACAGCTTCTAACATTAATTTTAAAGCTTGATCAGCATCTTTTAAGTCGGGTGCAAATCCACCCTCATCACCTTTGTTAGTGTTAAGCTTTTTAGATTTAAGAATGTCTTGTAATGCATGGAAACATTCTGATGCAATTCTACAAGCTTCTGTAATTGATTTAGCACCAACTGGCATAAACATGAATTCTTGGAAGTCAATTGTGTTATCAGCGTGTGCGCCACCATTAATAACATTTAACATTGGAACAGGCATGATGTATTTACCATCTGTTTCTTTTAACATGTTTTCTTTAATGTATTTGTATAATGGTTTTCTATTTAAAATTGCAGCAAGTTTAGCAACTGCTAACGAAACAGACAAAATAGCATTAGCACCAAGTTTGGCTTTGTTTGGTGTACCATCTAATTTAATCATTAATTCATCTATTTCAGTTTGGTTTCTACAATCTTTTTTTAATAATGCAGGAGCAATAATTTCGTTAACATTTTTAACAGCAGTTAAAACCCCTTTACCACCATATCTTGTTTTGTCACCGTCTCTTAATTCAACAGCTTCTCTTTCACCAGTTGAAGCACCTGATGGAACCATAGCTTTTCCAAAAACATCCCCACAGTAAACTTTACAAGCAACTGTTGGAAATCCTCTAGAATCTAAAACTTCATAAGCTTCAATTTTAGTAATTTTAAATTTATTAAACATTTTACTCTCCTTAATATAACAACTAAATATAGTTATTACTAACATATATAATTTTAAAACAAGTTATTATTTTTTTAGTAATGATTTTGACGTCATTTTTGATGGAACGCTAATACTCATATACTCTAATATTGTGGGAGTAATATTTGAAAGATTAGCCTCCATTTTATTTAGTTCCACATTTTTATCTGTAACAATAAATGGCACTGGATTTGTTGTGTGCTTTGTAACTTTATTTCCATTATCATCAATCATTTCTTCAGCGTTTCCATGATCTGCTGTAATAAATAAAGTGCCATTCAATTCTTTAACTTTGTTATATAACCTTTCAATTTGTTTGTCTAAGCATTCAATTGATTCCACTGTTTTTTGATAGTCACCAGTGTGACCCACCATATCAGCGTTTGCATAATTTAAAATTACAGCATCATATTCGTCTATTACAGATAATAATTTATCTGTTATTTCAACAGCTGACATATTTGGAGCTAAATCATAAGTTGCAACTTTTGGTGAAGGAATAAGTATTTTATCTTCGTTTTTGAAATTAACTTCTGCACCTCCATCCATGAAGAAAGTAACATGAGCATATTTTTCAGTTTCAGCAATTCTTAATTGCTTTATATTATGTTTTTCAAAAACTTCACCTATTGTATCTTTTAATACAACTGTTGGGTATAAAATTCCATTTGGTTCAATTCCTTCATAGCTCATCAT
Organism: uncultured Mycoplasma sp.; assembly: GCA_949285105.1. Lineage (GTDB taxonomy): Bacteria > Bacillota_I > Bacilli_A > Mycoplasmatales > Mycoplasmoidaceae > Malacoplasma. The sequence goes on from CASDXH010000002.1 coordinate 10,748, forward strand.
AGTAGCAAAGTAAATATTTTTTAATGATCTATATGGTTTATCTTGGTATAGTTGTGACCCTATAAATAAGTGTGATAATTGTCTTGCTCTATCAGGTCTAAAGTTTGCAAAGATAATTGCATCATTATCTTTAATATAAACACTTGGATCATTCTTAGTTGCAGGTACTAAAAATTCATCAGTAATGTTTTGATCATATTGACTATCAACGTATTTAATAGCATCTTCATAATAGTTGTTGTTATCACCTAATAATGTTTTATAAGCAAGCTCTGTTCTTTCAAATCTCTTATCTCTATCCATTGCATAAAATCTTCCAGAGATAGTTCCGATTTTTCCACCATAAGTTTTAATAACTTCATTTAGTGAAGTTATGTAGTTTTTAATAGATTTTGGTTCAACATCTCTACCATCACCAAATATGTGTACAACAGGTACTAAATTATTTTTAGATGCAGCTTCAATCATTTTAAAAATGTGTAGTTGATTAGAGTGAACACCACCAGGAGATAATAATCCCATAATGTGTAGTGTTGATTTATTTTTCTTAACAAAATCAAAAGCTTCGTTTAACACTTTATTATTTTTAAAATGATCTTCTTCTATATCTTTATTAATTAAAGAAAGTCCTGTATAAACAATTCTTCCAGCACCTATATTTAAATGTCCAACCTCTGAGTTACCAATTTGTCCATCAGGTAAACCAACATATTTACCAGAAGCCTGTAATAATAAATTTGGATACTCTTTAATTAACATATCCATACATGGAGTTTTTGCATTATATATTGCATTACCTTTATCTGTATTAAGATAACCATAACCATCAAGTATTGCTAATACGATTGGTTTTTTCATCTTACTTCCCTCCATCAATTAATAATTGAGCAAAGTTTTTGCCATCAAGAGATGCAGAACCAACTAATGCACCATTAACATTATTTGCTGTCATAAAATCTTTTACATTTTTCAAATTAACACTTCCTCCATATTGAATTGTGATGTTAGTTGCAACTTCTTTATCATATAATTTTTCAATTTCATTTCTTATTTGTAATAACATGTTGTCAACTTCTTCAACAGTTGGAACTTTACCTGTACCAATTGCTCAAATTGGTTCATAAGCAATAATTAACTTACTTAATAAGTTTTTTTTCATTCGTTTAAGATCTTTGTTTATTTGATCTAAAACAAATTCAACCGATTTCTTTTTTTCATATGTTTGTAAACTTTCGCCAACACATAAAATAACTGTTAAGTTATTTTCTAGTAATGTTTTAGTCTTTAAATTAATTGTTTCATCTGTATCATTGAACATTTCTCTTCTTTCAGAGTGACCAATAATACTTCCTTCAATATTACAGTCAATTAATTGAGTGTAAGATATATTACCTGTAAATGCACCTTCATTTTTATAGTGAGCATCTTGTGCATAGATGTGCATTTTTTTATCTTTTCTAAATATTTTTTTAGCTTCTAATAAATAAATAGAAGGTACAGCAATTCCATACTCAACAGTTGGTTTTTGCTTTTTAAGTTCGCTATAAAATTCTTTTTTAAACTTTTTAATATCTTCTAAATTTTTAAACATTTTTCAATTTCCAATAATTACATTATTCATAATATTTCTCCCAAAATTCATATTGAAAAATTTAATTAAATATATAAAACAAATTATTTAAATAAATAGCTATATATAGAATCATAAATTTTATATATTTACAAACTAATTTTACATTTATTAAACAAATAATTAGAAAAAATATTTGCGTTCATTTATGAGCGTATATGTAGTTAATTTGAGCTTTATGCAAATAACGTATTTAATTTCAAAAATTACATTGTTTGAAATTAGATAAAATAAAAAAATGGAGTTGCCTCCATTTTATCTTCTCATGAAATCATTTATTGCTTTTTTGAATTCTACAAGATTGTCTTTTGAATTTTGATTATCTGTTCCATAAATATTGAAATACGCTTTAAACTTAGGTTCAGTACCAGAAATTCTAAATTTAACTCAAATGCCGTTTTCAAAATGTCATTCTAAAGCACTAGCTTCTTGATTGTATGTATTTGATAACAATTTAAAACCATTAATATAAATATCTTTTATAGAAGACAGGTAGTTTAATTTTGCATTCATTTCTTCTTTTCAATTTAGGCTATTAAATGTGTAGTAAACTGTACCACCATTTCAATATCCAAATTGAGGATATATTTCTTGTTCTAGATAATCAATAAGAGTCATTGATTTAACACTACAGTGAGTAATAATTTCTAGTGCAAGTGCTGCAGCTTGAAAACCATCTTTATCTCTACAAATAGTTGAGTTTAAAGAACCAATAGCTTCTTCAAAACCAACAACAAAATCTTCAAATTCACTATGTTCATTTATAGCTTCTGCTATATTTTTAAAACCTGTAGCTGTTCTATAAACTTTTGCATTAAAAGATTCAGCAATTTTATCAATTAAGAAAGTTGAAACATATGTTGAAACAATAAATGGTGTTTTTTTAAATTCTTTGTTTTTTAAAACATAATAAGTATATATAATACCCATTTCATTTCCAGTTAAGTAGTATCATTCACTGTTGTGTCTTATAACTACAGCTAATCTATCAGCATCTGGATCTAATCCAAAGATAACATTGGCTTTTGTTTTTTCAGCATATTTTATTGCTAGTTCAAAAGATTTAGGTTCTTCAGGATTCATTATTGGAGAATAACTGAAATTTGGGTCTTGGACACATTGCTGTTTTGTCGGAATAACTGAAACATAGTTTAGTGATTCCATAAATTTTTTGAAATCCTTACAAGCAGTACCATGGTGTGCTGTATAAACAACAGGAATATACTTTTTACTATAAAGATCTGTATTTATTAAACATTGAGTTGCATCATAGAAATATGAATCATCAATTGTATCATCAAGATAAGAAATAAGATCATCTTGAGGTTGATAAGTTAAATTTAGTATTTCTTCATTTTCAGGCATATATGAAACAATTTCATTTGCTTCATCAGTTGAAATTTGTTTACCAGTATTGTTGTAAACTTTAAATCCTGAATAATTTTTTGGATTATGACTTGCAGTAATTATAATACCACCATCATATTGGTTTCTCATGATTGTATAAGAAGCAATTGGAGTAGCTTTCATTTCATTATCTTTAAACATAACTACTCTAATTCCAAAGCTTGTTAAAACTTTTGCGCAAACCATTGAATACATATCAGCATTTTTTCTATTGTCATGAGCTATTAAAACAATAGCGCCTTTAGGTTTTCTATTTAATATATATTTTGCAAAACCTTCAGCCATTTGTTGGTAAGTGAATGAATTCATTCTGTTTGTACCAGGGCCCATTTCTTGTCTAATACCAGCAGTTCCAAAATTCATTTTATTTTCAGTAAAACTACTTTCTATTTGGTTAATATCCATTTTTGTTAAATAATCTTTGGATTCATTAGAAAGTTTAGGTGAGTTTAATCAAAGCAAATAATATTTATTTTTTGTGTACATTGTTTTCCCTCTATCTATTAATTAAATCTTCATGAGTGAAACGGTTTTTCAATATTTCTCCAATAGTATAAATTTTATATTGGCCGAACTTATTAAAGACATAAATTTTTTGGTTATCGTCTTTCATAAAATCACTCATAAATTGTCTACACATTCCACAAGGCATTCCAAAACCATTTGATTTAGTTAAAAGGTACACTTCATCAATTGATCTGTTTCCACTAGAAATTGCTGCAGCAATTGCACTACGTTCAGCACATAAAGTAACTGGATATGAAGAATTTTCAATATTAACACCATAATAGTATTTGTCGTTGCTTTTTACAATTGCTGCTACATAGAAATCAGAATATGGAACATAAGCATTTTCTTTCAATTCCATTAATTTATTAAATATAAGTTTTGTATTCATATATTATCTTATAACCCCCAATATTTCCTTAGAAACTTTTACTGGTTTCTTTGTGTATATTAAATTATTTTTTAGCCTTTCTATTACTTGTTCGCTTATAGGAGAACTTGAATAAACAGTTAATACCACATCGTTTTTATTTACTTTATCACCAGAAATTTTATTTAAATAAATTCCTGATAAATAATCTAATTTATCATCCTTATTTGCCCTACCAGCTTTAATATCAATTAAACTATAGCCAAATGATTCATTAGATATAAAATCTAAATATCCATCTTGTTCTGAAGTTATTTCCACTTTATATTTAGGATTAAAGATTTCGTCAATCTTTGTTAAATCCAATTTGCACCCTTGTAACTTTGCTCAATTACAAAATTTGTTATATGCAGTTTTTTCTGCGATTGCTTTATCTATTAATTTATAAGCTTCTTGTTCATCTTTTGCTTTTTCTAAATCAATTAGAATATCGCTTGCAAAAGAATAAATTAAATTTTTAAGGTTTGAATTTTCATTTTTACCAGATAAAAAATCTAATGATTCTTTTATTTCAATTAAATTACCTATTGCTCTACCAAGGGGTTTTTCCATATTAGTTAAATGAACAATAACTTTCTTTTTAAACTTTTTTCCAATATCTATGCAAAGTCAGCTAAACTTTTTAGCTTCTTTTAACGTTTTAAAAAAAGCTCCATCGCCAACTTTAACATCAAGATATATAACATCAGCACTAGTGGCAATTTTTTTAGACATTATTGATGCAGCAATTAAAGAAATGTTATCTATTGTTCCAGATGTATCTCTTATTGAATAAAGAATTTTATCAGCTGGTGCTATTTTATCACTTTGCGAGATAAAAAACATATGTTCTTTTTTTAATAGTTCAATATATTCATTATCTTTAAGTTCTGTCTTTATTCCAATAGAATGAAGTTTATCAATTGTACCACCAGTAAATCCCAATCCTTTTCCAGACATCTTTGCAACATTAATATCTAGTGAAGCAAGTAATGGAACTAAAATTAAACTTACTTTGTCACCAACTCCACCAGTTGAATGTTTATCAATAATGGTATTATCAATTCCCTCAAATTTAATTGTTTCACCATTCAAAGTCATCGCTTTAGTCAAATAAAAAGATTCATCTTCATTCAAACCATTAAAACAAATCGCCATCATAAAAGCAGAAATTTGATAATCTTTTATACTATTATCTAAAACACCTTTTACAAAGAAATCAAATTCTGATTCGCTTATATTAAATCTATTTTTCTTTTTTATAATCAGGTCTACTATATTCATAATAATTCCTATAATTTTATTGCAGACTCTAAAGCTAATTTAACCATGTCAACAAACTTAGTTTGTCTGTCTTCAGCACTCATAGCTTCATGAGTTACAAGCGAATCACTACACGTTAATAAACATGCTGCTTTTTTATTTAGCAATTTAGCATTTGTAAATAGAGCAAACGATTCCATTTCAACAAGATCAGCATTTGTTTTTTCAACAATTTGATCAACAGATCTAACACCATAGAAAATATCAGAACTATGAATTCTTGGGTTTAATAAATTAATGCCTAATTCCTTTGCTGTATTTTGAATTACTTCATTTATTTCTTTTGAAGGATAAAGTACATTATTATCTGTTTTAACATTTAATAGATCAGCAAAAGTTGATTCAGAAATAGCTTCTTTAACTAGCGCAACAGAACCAACTTGAACCTCTTTTTTATAAGCTCCAGCACTTCCAATTCTAATGATAGTTTCTACATTAAAAAATTTATAAAGTTCATAACTGTAAATACCAATTGATGGTATTCCCATACCATGCCCCATAATAGATACTTTTTTACCTTTATACTTACCAGTAAAAGCAAGCATTCCTCTTATGTCATTAATTTGTTGAGCATCTTCTAAAAAATTTTCAGCTATCCATTTAGCTCTCAATGGATCTCCTGGCATCAATACTACTTTAGCAAAATCAGTTTTTTTTGCTTTTATATGTGGTGTCATAATATCTCCTATTTTTAAAATAAATACATTATTATTTTATCTTTCATGCTTTAGATATGAAAAAAATATTTATACATTAAAACAAATAAATGTTAGTCCAAGTGATTTTTACCACAAAAATCACTTTAGAAAAATAAATTATTATAGGTATATTATTATAAAAAAGTTATAATTAACTTCCATTGTTATAATCAATATTAGTTTATCTTGGGGTAATATGAATAATCGATTTATACATAGAATACAACATATGCCAGTTGCTACAACGGGATTATCGTTGGGGGTAGCTGGATTAGCATCTGTATTAGATACTATTTTTCAACCTCTTTATTATTCTAATAATTTATGATGATCATCTATTCCTTTAATAGCCATCTCATCTTTTCTTCTACTATTAATAACAATAAGAAACCTTAGTCACCCTAAAGTACTTAAATTTGATACAAAAGATACTTTATCATCTTCTTTGTTACCCACATACAGCATGACATTAATGTGCATAGCGGGTTTTATTGCAGGATGGCAAAAAGATTATAGTGGTATTCCAGTATGCCAAGTAATTGGTGCTATTGTTATGTGTATAGCAGTTTTAATCCAATTAATATTTGTAGTTTTATTTGTAAAAAATGTGCTGTCAAAATTTAAGTGACATTCTCATCCAGCATATGGTTCTTGGTTAGTTCCAACTGTTGGTATAATTACTGCTTGTACATTTGCTGGAAGATTTAATCAAAACATATTGCCTATATGATTTTTCCAAGCAATATGATTTTTTGGTTTTATTACTTTTATTCCTTTGTTTATAGTAATAACTTATCAACTGCTTTTTAAAACAAAAGTAGCTCAAGAAAAATATCCAAGTATTGCAGTTTACTTTGCTCCACCAAATTTAGTTTTAGCTGGATTTATGCAAACATTTGCAATTCCAAGTCAAAATGTTATTTTAGTTCCAGAAATTGCAGCTTTGGGGGGAAGTAATAGCAGCTTTATATTTGTGTTAACTATATTGTTATCTATGTTAGCTTTTTCATACACAGTAATATTATGATTCTTTGTTGCAAGAATTTTTATAACTCATAAGATTGCTTATATATTTGCTTCTTTTACCTTCCCTTTAGCAATTGGATCAGCAAGTATGTTATATACTTCAAATTACTTTAACAAAATGTTTATTAACATTCAACAATCATATGTATTAACACTTTCTTCCATTTTTAGATATGTAGGTTATGTTTTTTCTTCGGTTGCTTTTATTTGCATAATGTACATCTTAATAAGATTTTCTATAAAATTAATTAAAGAAGTTTTTTCAAAATCTAGTGACGAAAAAACTCGTGTTGCTTACATTAAGGAACAAGAAAATGTTTAGAACTAAAATACAACAAAAATATGTAAATAAAATATGCACGAAAGCAGTACTTAGAAAATCTAATATTTATAGAAAAACAATGCATTTAAATACATATGATACAAATATGAAAATCATGATTATTAAAACAAATAAAGATTTCTTTGATCATGTAGTTTCAAAAAAAAATTGGGATGATAACTTAGTTTTTCTATGAAGAAAAAAAACAGAATTAAGTACTTATTTATTTAAATCAGAAGTGGATATTATAGTCTGTGATTCATATTTTAAAGTAATTAATTTAATAAAAAATGTGCAACCAAATAGTAATCTTAATTTACCAGAGAAATCTTTTAATATATGGATAGGAAAAATAGGAATAATAGATTTTTTTAAAATTGAATTGAATGATTATCTATCAACAGTGCCATTGGTTAAAAAATAAAAGCATATGATTTTTTATCTAACTTGTATCGACGATACAAGTTTTATTTTTTTATATGACAATAAAAAATATGGATAAATAATATTATCCATATGTATTTATTTTAGTTATTAATCATTATGGCTAACTGAAATAAGATACACTCTTTTTGTTATTGTATCCAGTCTAATATTTGAACCAATTATAAGAGTGTTCTCGGTCGATAATGAGAACAATCATAATTCATTAGAATAAGAATTTTTCTATTTATAAATCTTAATAGTAATGAGTTATAAGTTTCATTAGAATTTTTAGAATTAAAATCTTCACACTTTCCAACAATTAATCCAGAGATTTTGTCTAGAATCTTTGAATTCTTTGGAGAGGCAAAACTTCTTTCTCATTCATCTGCTGATTTATAATAATCTTCGATATAAAGGTAATCAAGTTCCAACAGATGACATTCTTTCATTCAAAACTGAAACTAAATTATTTATAGATAGTCTAAAATTTAAAACAATGTTACCTTCGTCAATAAAGAAATCACTAGATGAAACATCTACTAGAAAAAATATGATTGATAAATTCTTATCTTTCTATTCTGGTGACTATAAAAAATTAATTGATGCAAATACATTTATATTAGATGTTGTTGCTGATGATATATTTGGTTATATAACAATAAAAATATCTTTTTATAGAACACAAGTAGCAAATCAAGATTCGCTTCTAACATATACTGTAATATTTAATGGATTTAAAACAGAGTAAAATTTATAACTAAACCACATATACATTCCAATTAAAAAGGGATGTATATTTTTATTTAATGTTGCAGTATATGGAGTTTTGGTTAATATGACTAAGTAGATTTTTCATTTTGGATAGTTTAAAATTTAAAAATGGTATATATTAAGTTAATTTAGACTTTAAATGTTTATAAATTTTACTTTTTACCTTTTATTTTTAAGTGTATCTTTAGGAGTTTTTGTATGGTAAAAAAGAAAAAGTTTCTTATTTGTTCATCTCTTCTTGGTGTCTTACTTTTTTCAACACCAATATTAACTACTCAACTCTCTAATAATTCAGTAGTTAAATCTTTTGGTAGTAGTTTGAAGACAGAAAACGATGCTTCAAACGTTGATTCATCAGCATCTGAATACAACAAATCTGATGTCAAACCTGTTGTTCCAGCAGAATTTTTATATCAAATGCCTGTAATATCAGTTGATACTGGTCCAATAGTTTATTATGGTAGTAAAATTACTTCCCTTGATTGATTTGGCGCAGAAAGATGAAGTCATGATTTTTCTGATCAAAAAACTTATCATAGTTATTTTCCTGGTAAACAAAATGATCCTTTCGTTAAATGACCATATGGCGCTTTCACTAACTGAGCTGTTGATAAAAAGAACAATGTTCTTTGAGTTTTAACAAACTCAAAACATACTACAAACGATGTCCAAGCAAAAGAAAACGTTCCGCCTCAACACATTATCAAGATAGATACAATTACCGGAAAAATTGAAAAGTCATTCAAACTTCCTGGATTCACTGATAAGCAACCTAATACTGGACAATATGGTTTATATTATCAAATCCAATTGTTAGACTCAGGTAAATTAGTTATCTTCTCTCAGGGTAGTTCTGTATGGGGTTATAATTGAGTTTTTGATCCTAACGAAAAAGATACCAGCAAACAGTTTGTTTTCTCTGATGCTTCTAAATTCAAAGATAACGAAAAAATTAATGAAGTGTCTAATGGAAAACATGAAGCTGCTACTTGAAGTAGATATGTAGTTCCTGTTGCTCCAAATGTTAATATTTTAGTAGTCGTTGATAGAAGTACTATGAATGATAATAAGTCACAAGCCACTGGTGATTTACACATGTTCTTAGTTGATGACAATTACAAGAGGCTAAATATTACTGATCAACAAAGTCCTTGATACAATGGTGTTGTAATTAAAAATATATGAACTTATAAAACTGACGGTTGAGCATACAGATATGGGGATAAATTCTCTAAAGCTTTCTTTAAAACTGTAAATGGAAGAACTTACTTTACAGCATTTAATAAATTCTATGTTTTCTATCCTGATTACCAAACAGGATATGGTGTACGTTTCTCTGAACATACTTTTGAAAACAATGGAGCTATTAGTTCTTATACAATTGACCCTAGTGAAAACTTATTCTATAAACTTGTTGATGATGACAAAATTTACAAATTACAAATTAATGGTACAAGTTATGACAACACAACATTTAACTCATACTTGTATTATGACTTAACTGGTAATAATGAACCTGCAATAAAAGACAACGCTAAAAACTACCTTATCTTCAATATTCCAGGATATTCTGGATCAATTATGATGATAAATTCAAAGGTTATTTCAAATACTGCTGATAAAAAAGAAGCTGCACAAGATAGTGAAGCTATACAAAAAAACCACTATGGTGTTTCTGTTGCTATTGTTGAAAATACAAAAGACCCAGGAAAAGGGGATACTAAAGGTTTACTTAATACTGATAAAGCATTTACAAAATCTTCAGATTTTACAATTCCTGAAAACGTATTAAAAAATAAATTACCTAGTGAAATTAATAGAAGAGATTTAGAAATTTCAAATGATGGTTTTTTAACTAACAACAATGACAAAGATGAAAATGGTAATAATAAATATCCTCAGTTCATTAAAGAAATAATGAATGATAACAACAACACACAGGATAATTTAAAAGTTATAGCAAACATAGATCAAATCCCATGATTTGTTAATAATGGGATAATGCCTGGTAATATACCACCATTAAAAATTACTAAAACTTTTAAAACAGGACAACAAATAAGTGATAGAATTTCATGAAAAAACTCTGAGTTAGATTATGATTTTAAAAATACATTACCTTCAAAAATAACATTACAAGATGTTCAAAGATTTGATCCTTTTGATATAAATATTTCATCTCAACAAACAAGAGTTAGCGGAATTAACTATCCACAAAAAACATATAGTTTTAGTGAGGCTAATGATGAAAACGGAACTATAAAAATAAAAGCTACTGTTAAGTATTTGCCAATAGATGTTGAAGCAACAGAAGCAAACATTAAAACTGAAACTTTTGAAAATTTATATACTATTTTCAAAAGTTCATCAGAAAAGAAATTCAACTTTGTTGGTACAACAAATAATAAAGAGGATATTAAAAATATTCCTCAATTAAAAAACCTTAGTGAATCAAATTTATTACCAAGTAGTTTTGATGCTAATGATTCATCAAGTATTCTAAGATTTATTAATACAGATACTTCAAGCGGATTCCCTATTAGTAAAATGAACTTTACAGTTACTCCAGATGATAATTTGGGAACTTTAACAATTTCAGGAAGCTTGCCTCCAAATTATTATCCAGGACAACAGAACCAAACATTCACTAAAACATATGAAGGTTTAAATAAAATAAGTGATTACAACTTCGTAGTTAAACAATCAAATGGTGGATTTGATAAGAAAAAATATAGACCATCTGAAATTAATGAACAAATTGTTTATGATAACTTTATTACATATAAAGGATTTAATTCTTCTGATTTATCTCTAGATTTAATTCCAAATGATGAAACTGGTGATTTGACAATTAAAATCAATTTGGAATCAAATTATCCTTCTATCATTGCAACAAATTCTGAATTTAAACCAAATGGAAATAATTTTGTAAGAGAAGAAAAAATTAGTGGTTTTAAAACTAATCAAGAATATGGAACTCAATATGAAGTTAAGTTCATAGAAGATAATGATAAATCTTTAGATGGAATTAAAAAATATACTCCTAAACAAATTCAACAATCTATATTAGCAACTAATAAAGGAAGCAAATTAGATTTAACAATTAATGGAGAAAAAATCACAACTGAAGAACAATTTGCTAAAGCTGTGATTAAGTCACTTGGTACAAGTTTACCAACTAAAAATCAACTAAACCAAAATAACTTTGAATACAACATTTATTACAATGATCCAAATGGTGAAATAACAGTAAAACTAACATTCAAAAACGTTGAAGGTACTAGTGGTAATTTAGTATTCATTCAAAGATATACTGGTTTTGCTAAAGGTAACCAAGTTACAACAGATGATATATTATCATTTAAAACACAATCTAAATTAATGTCTGACTATCCAGATATTAAAAACTCTTTACCTAGTGAATTGGCTAAAAAACTAAATGATAAAAATACTAGACAAGAAGAAATTAAAAAATATATTAGCTACTATTCTGGTGTTTATGCTACTGGTATTGAAGAAAATAACTTCACACTTGAAGTTACAAGTGATGATATATATGGATATTTAACAATCAAAATTATTTTTGATTCTGCAGTTGTAACTAATAAAGATTCGCTTCTTTCATATACAACAACTTATAGCGGATTTGCTACTGAATAATGGAAATATTACATGCACATAAAAGTATGTGTAATATTTTTTTATTTACATGGTTCCATAATTAAACTATGATGTAATATTTTACAATTCTTTATTTTTAACTTTAATCGGTTAACCTTAGATTATGGTAGTTAATAAAGTTATATTTAGAACATATTCCTTTATTAACTCCTTAACTGACATGTGAAGTGCACGCTCTTTTTGAGTGTTGCACTTCACATGTTAATCGAGCAAAATTTTGAATCCCAAAACTATCTATTAGAGATAATTAGTATAGATCATTTTTTTCTTAATTTGAATTAATGTATATGTTGTTTTAAAACACGGAATATTATTTAAGTAACTTTATCTAGTCATAATTTTTTAGTTTGACTATTTATTAATTAAACCTATCTCCAATATTGATTAAATAACAACAAAAAGATGATGTGTATTTATCAATAATTTTTTACATACTTAATTTATCTTTTTTGATTTTTTGTCCATATATAAAATAAAAAAAGACCTCCAATAATGGAGATCTAATTTGATTAGTAATAGATGTTAGTCAACATTCTTTTCACACCTTTTACAAAGTTCACCATTTGAATTCATTTCTTTTTTGTCAAAGAAATTTCAACATCTTTCACATTTAGTATATTTAGGATTTTTAATTTTAATTAAATCTTCACCTTTTGTTTTTTGGCTTGATTCAAATTTAGCGACATTTAAATATTTAGCTAAAGTTGCATCATCAAAAGGCATTTTTTCGGTTGATGAAATTGATACTTCTGCTTCATTGTTTTTAGAGATGATGTTTTCATTTCTTGCTTTTTCAAGTTCAGAATATATTTTGTCTTTTAATTCAAAGAATTTGTTTCATTTATTTAAATCAACTCTTAACTTAGGTTCTAATTTATAATCTGCAAAATCTTCTAAATGAACAGATTTTTCTTTGTTCTTTTTTTCAAAGAATCCATAAGCTTCTTCACAAGTATGTGGAATAATAGGAGCTAAAACTTTTAAATAGTTGTCCAATAATATGTAAAGCACACATTGGATTGCAACTCTTTTTGGATCATTTTCTGAATCACAATATAATGCGTCTTTAATGTAGTCAAAATATCAAGAAGATAATTCAGTAATATTTTTATTAATTAATTTAATGATGTTTTTATAGTCATATTTATCATAGAAGTCATCAATCTTTTTGATATCTTCATGTAATTTAGTTAACACATACAGATCAGCTCCACTATATTGAACACCTCTAAATTTTTTATATTCAAAACCATTAAGGTTACCTAACATAAATTTAAATAGTGTGTTTCTAATTCTTCTATAAGTTTCAGCTGCCTGATTTAATATATCTTTAGAAATTCTTACATCATCTAAAAAATCAGTACTTGCAACTCAAATTCTTAATACATCAGCACCAAATTCTTTACAAACTTCCATTGGGTCAATTCCGTTACCAGCTGACTTAGACATTTTGTTACCATTTTGATCTAATACAAAACCATGAGTTAAAAGAGTTTTGTATGGCGCTATTTTATTAACTGCAACACTTGTAATTAAAGAAGAATTAAATCATCCTCTAAATTGGTCTTTTCCTTCAAAATATAAGTCAGCCGGATATGCTAATTTAAGCGCTTGTAAAACAGTAAAGCTTGTACCTGAGTCAAATCAAACATCCATAGTATCATTTTCTTTTATGTATTTTTTTGACTTGTTGTATTCTTCGGGTAAGAAATATTTTGCATCTTCTCTAAATCAAGCATTAACACCTTCATCATTTAATATATCAATGATGTTATTTAATAGTTTAGTTTCAAGAATTGGCTGTTCATCTTTGTCATAAATAATAGGAATAGGGACACCTCAAATTCTTTGTCTACTAATACATCACTCCTGACGGTTGTTGATCATCTCTTTCATTTTTGAAATAATTGATGGATCAATAGATTTAACTTTATTTAATGCTTTTATAATGTCACTATTAATTTTAGAAATATTTACAAATCATTGCTTTGTAGCACGGTAAATTACAGGTTTTTTAGTTCTTCAGTCATGAGCTGCTGCATGGACTATTTTTTCATCTAAAAGTAGTTTTCCAGATTTCTTTAATCTTTCTATAATTATAGGATTAGCATCAATATAGAACTTACCAACAAGTTCTTTATCTTTAACTTCATCAGTAAATTTACCAAAATTATCAATTGGACAGAATGTTTTAATATTATATTTTTTACAAGCTAAATAGTCATCATGTCCAAATCCAGGAGCATTATGAACTAGACCAGTACCATCTTTTTCTGATACATATGTTGCATTAATAACAATATTTTTCTTGTCATAAAGTGGGTGTTTGTAGTGAAGTTTTTCAAGTTTTTTACCTGTAAATTCTCCTACAATTTCAAGGTCTTTTCAACCTAATTTTTCACTAATTTTTTCAACTAGTGAAGAAGCAACAATATAGAATTTGTTTGCCACTTTTACTTTAGAATAGTTAATTTTTGGGTGAGCTGCAACAGCTAAATTTGATGGAAGTGTTCAAGGAGTTGTAGTTCAAATTACTAAGTTGTCACCTTTATTTACAAACTCATTTTTTTCTTGAAGTTCTAATGCTACATAGACACTATCAGACTCTACATCTTTATAGATAATTTCAGCATCTGCTAAAGCAGTTTGACTAGATCAACTTCAATAAACTGGTTTTAGGTCTTGGAATATTAATTTTTTTTGAACCATTTTTAAGAAAACTTTTAGTTGTCTAATTTCATAGTCTCTATCACAAGTTAAATAAGTTTCTTTCATTGCAGACATTATTCCAAGTCTTGTGAATTGCTCGCTTTGTTTATACATGTTTTCGATAGCAAAGTTTTTACATTTACTTCTTTTTTCACTAACACTCATTTTTGAATAATCAGCACCCATTTTTTTAGTTATTTCTTGTTCGATAGGTAAACCGTGAGTGTCTCAACCAGGGATAAATTTAGTATAAAAACCTTTCATTGACTTGTATCTTAAAATAAAATCTTTGATGATTTTATTTAGAGAGTGTCCTAAGTGTAAATCACCATTTGCATATGGAGGCCCATCATGTAATATAAAAGGTTTGCCAGATTTATTTTTATCTAAAATTTTTTTCTCTAAATAGTCTTCTCTTCATTGTTTTTGGATAGTTGGTTCTTTTACATTTAAGTTACCTTTCATCTCAAAATCTGTAACAGGCATACTCAATGTTCTTTTATAATCTCTCATAAAAACACCTCAAAAAATTAATATTGCATATCAATAAACAATTAAAACACAAAAATATAAAATATAATCATAATTAAAATAAAATATGTTAATCAATATTTTTGTGTTTTTTTACTATAAATGGAGATATTTGGATGACAAGTGAAACAATATCTAACAAACAAAATGCAATTATAGAAAAATTAAAGTCTTATAATAACTTAAATCTTTTTTATAAACAAAGAAAATCATCAATTTATTTGTTTGCTATATTTTTAGTTATATTAATAATTTATCTTATTGTTTGTGTTTACTTGTCATCAACTATTTTATGAATAACTGTTATAGTGCCAGTTTTTTTGCTTTTCGTTGTTCCAATGACATTTAACTTAATAAGTGTTAATTTATTGATATCTAATTTAAATTCAAAGGTTAATGAAAACATTAATGACCTTTATGAAATTGTTAGAGAAAATGAATTAGAAAATAAATTAACAAGTAAATTTAAATTTAAAAAGACAAAAGAACTTTATAAGAAAAGAACTACATTTATTAATCAACTATATAGTACTATGTCAGTTCAAATAATAAATTATTTAATCAATATTTAACTCTAGTTTAATGCTTTTAACTTTAGATAATGTTATACCTAGCATATTAAGTCTTTTAAATAATTGCTTATGGTTGCAGTATGGGATTCCCAATCGTTTACAAACACTTATTCTTTTATCTTTATTATCTAAATCTAAAGTTAAATAATCAGATCATGATATAGAACTTATATCATTATTAAATTTTTTTATGTTTTTAAAAGCTTCAACAATACTCTCAACCGAAGCTTCAGCAATTCCAATCTTCTTTCTTTTTTTAATTACATCTTTTTTACTAATAAAACAATTATACGAAGTTGGGAGGTTCTGAATTAATGTTCTTCTTATTTTTTCTCCAGGTCCATCTGGGTCTAAAAATAATATAACCCCAACTTCATTAGCAATTTTTTTTATTTCTTCAATCTTACTTTTAGTCAGTGCTAGACCATTTGTTTCTATAGTTGAAACATCAAATATAGATTTTAGTTTTGCAGTATCAGTTTTACCTTCTACAATAACAACTTCTTTTATTTTTGGTTTGATGTTTGTGGACATCTTTTTAAAACCATATCTCAATATTTATCATATATTTTTGAAACAGATTTACTGTGCATTTGAGCTGTTATAATTTCTGCAAAGAAAGTTGATAAAGAGATAATATGAATTTTAGGATGATTAATGTTTAAATTTTCAATAATAGTATCTGTTATATAAAGATCTGTAATAATTCCAGCTTCAATTGCATTAATGAATTTTTCTATAGCATTATTTGAGAAAACACCATGAGTTGCAAGCACTGATACACTCTTAGCTTTTTTATCTTTAAGAATTGATGCTGAAGACAAAATAGTTCCACCAGTGTCAATCATGTCATCAATTAAGACACAATTTTGATTTTCAACATCACCTAGTACATTGCTTACTTCAACAACATTTGGTTTCGGTCTTCTTTTATCAATAATAGCTAAAGGAACATTGATATGTTCTGATATATCTCTTGCTTTTTTAACAGCACCATAATCTGGAGCTACAATAGTAAAATCATTATTTTTAGTATTTTCTAAATACTTATTTAGTAAAATAGTTGTTGCTCTTAAAGTATCTACTGGAATATCAAAAAAACCTTGAGTTTGTTCTGAATGGATATCCATTAAGATAACTTTAGTTGCACCAGCTTTTTCCAAAAAGCCTGCAACAAGTTTACAAGAAATTGGTTCTCTGCCTTTTGCTTTTCTATCTTGTCTTGAATAACCAAAATAAGGAATGATTACAGTAATAGAATGAGCTGATGCTCTTTTTAAAGCGTCTATTCCTATTAATAATTCCATTAAATTATCATTAACTGGACTAGAAGTTGATTGAATTAATAAACAATCACAGTTTCTAACAGTTTCTTTACTTTTGATTAAAATTTCACCATCTGCAAATCTAGATATTTGCATTTGACCTAATTGGATCTTTGCCATCTTGGAAATTTCTTCAGCATAATGCAATCCATTAGAAAGTCCAAATACTACTCAGTTCTTCATATAAATCCCTATTAAATTTAAATTTTATAATATATTATAATTCTTATATTTTTCTTATTGTTAAGTTATTTAATTCAAAATGAGAAATTACAGCATTAAATAAAACGTTAATTTCATCAATTGAAAGTGATTTATTTTTGTTGTCTGTTACAAGCTCAAATTCTATAGTGTAAGAATTATTATTGTCTTCCATTTTAAATACATCTTTTAGTTTTCAATTTTTAATTAATTTACACTGATTTAATTTATTAACTAAATCAACCGCTTTGTTATCTTCTACTACAAACGATAAAACACGAACAATCTTGTTTATTGCATTATCTTTTGCAACTCTTAGATTTAAATCAATTTTCTTTTTATAAAAATTATCTAATCTTATTTCACAGAAATAAACATCCTCTTTACCAATCTTTTTATTTTTAATAAGCAATGGATTTATTTGCCCTATTACCCCAATTGGTTTTTTATTACTGTTTAAAACTCTTATAGAATTATTTTTTAAATATACTGATTTAATATCTGTTACATTAGTATCAAAACTAATTTCGTAATTGAACATCTTGAACATGTCAACTAATAATGATTTGTATAAAAATATATCATTACAAATAAAAGATTTATTAATGTTATTAACTCTATAGTTTCCATAATTTAACAAACATAAATGGGTGTGTACTTGATCGTCATAGTTCAAGTTTTGAATTTCAAAAATTGGAATTAGTTCATTTTGGTGGTTTGAATTATATTCATACACATCTATGTGTTGCCCCACTAAAGAACTTCTTAAATATTCTCTATCTTTTGAAATTGGGTTAATTAGTTTAACATGCTTTTTAGATTCAAATAAATTAAATTTATTATTAAATTCAATTGATGTTAAATTATAAGTTTTAATTAAACTAAATCCTTTATCAATAAAATAGTTTTTGATAAGCATTAAATTATCATATTCATAATTGTTAATAACTCTTACACTAGTACTATTGATTGGAATGTTTTCAAGCATATTAACATTTATTTTCTTAAGAATTTCTTCTGCAACATCATTTATATTTTCAATATCAATTCTGTATGGTGGTGGCAATATGAAATTATCTTTCATAGAGAATTTCATGTCAGTTAAAGCTTTTTTTAGCGTTGCACTAGTATAGTTTGTATTTAATATTTCATTTACTTTATCAAGATCAAATTTAATCTTATGTTGACTAATATTAAATTTAGAGAATTTAATACCAACAAATTTTGTTTTACTTTTTGATAGTAAATCAATTAGAAATTCAAAAGTTTTAATAGTTATTCATAAAGGTATTTTTTTGCTAAATAAAGTTGAAGCATCTGTTTTTAAACCCATAGATGAAGAAGTTTTTTTAATTGATAAATTATCAAAATTAGCAACTTCAAAAATAACTTTTTTTGTTGAGTTAGTTACACAAGTTTCTTTTAAACCAATTACTCCACCAACACCAATGGGTTTAGCATCAGACATTACAATTAAATCATTTTTATTTATTTCATATTTATTATTGTCTAAAGCTACAATCTCTTTCTTTTTAGAATAACTTTCTACAGATATTGTTTTACCTATTGTATCTTTATCATAACAATGACTAGGATTACCACCTATTACCATTGCTAAATTACTTATATCAACTAATCAATTAATTGGTTTAATACCACTATTCATTAGATAACTTTTAACAACTCATGAAGACTCTTTAACATCAACATCATGTAATTCAATAGTTCCAAAGAAGTCACAGTTATCAAGTTTCCCAATTGTTATATTATTCTTTTTAAATTTTGAGAAATCAAAAGAAAAATCTAATTTATTTTTAGGATAAAAAACTAACATTAAATCATATCCTAAAGCTAATACCCCATTAAGTTCATTTCTATTTGAAGGTAAAGATAAATCATATATAGTATCATCTAAACCAATATATTTAAAAACATCTGTGTCATTTAATTTAGCATTATCATCTAATATGATAATTCCATCTTTGTCTTCATCACTTAAAAATTCATCTCTAGTAGTTAATTCATTATAACCACACATCATTCCATCAGATTTAATTCCAAGAAGATCTCTAGCAGCAATTTTTATACCATTGATCATTGTTGCGCCTTTTAAAGCAACAATGACTTTTTTATTTACTTGTACATTATTTGCCCCTGTAATAATAATTGTTTCTTTATTTTTTACTGAAACGGTACATACATTAAGCTTTTCAGATTTTGGGTGCTTTTCAATTTTTACTATTTTACCAACTATTAAATTTTTAATTGGTTCAAACTTTGTAACACTTTCAACTTCAACACCAATAGCATTTAACATGAATTCAAGTTCTTTATCACTTACGTCTTTTAAAACAGGAAAAAAAGAGTTTAATAATTTTTTAGATAGTAACATTATCTTTTCCCCCTAAATTGTTTAATCAAATTAAAATCATTCATATAAATGTCACGTATGTCAGAGATTCCATATTTTATCATTGCAATTCTATCTAAACCAAGTCCTGCAGCTATAGCATTGAGTTCTGAATTAACACCAGCTGCTTTTAAAACATTTGGATGAAGTAAACCTGATCCAAGAATTTCAATCCAACCAGTTTTTTTACATACGTTACAACCCTTCCCATTACACATAAAACATGAGATATCAACTTCCATTGAAGGTTCAGTAAAAGGAAAATAAGATAATCTATATCTTGTTTTTGTATCCTTGTTAAATAAGTACTTCATTAACTCGTTAATTAATCATTTTAAATTTGAAATAGATAATCCTTTTTTAACTCATACTAAATCAATTTGATTAAATTGATGAGAGTGAGTTGCATCATCATCATCTTTTCTATAAACATTTCCATAAGACACAACTTTAATTTCTTGTTGAGACTTATTTTTTTCTAAATACATTGATGTAACACTTGTACAGTGAACTCTTAATAATAATTTTTCATTAACAAAAAAAGTATCAGATAAACTTCTTGCTGGATGGTCATCTTTGAAGTTTAATTTATCAAAATTATAGTCAACAGATGTTAATTCATTGTCTGTAACAATATCAAAAGATAAGTCTTTAAAGAATCTTAAGATATCATTTGCTACAAGCTCAATTGGGTTAAAACTTCCAGATGCTGTATAATCACTTGGCAACATAACATCATATTTTGACTTAATATCATTTAATGACGCATTTCTAATAGCTTCGATTTTTTCTTCAAATAAACTATCAATTTTAGATTTAACTTCATTAATTTTTTGACCAATTTCTTTTTTTTGCTCTACTGGAGCACTTTTTAATTGGTCATATAATTTAGAAATGTGGTTCTTATTAAAAATATTTTTTGTATCAATAAGTTCTTTTTCGTTATTGATATTGCTGATAATTGATTTGAATTCATCTATTAATTTATTATAATTTTCCATAATTATCCTATTTTCATACATATTAAATTTTATATATAAATTAGTTTTTTTATTAATGAATATAAATTATTTAAAAAATGTTAGCAAAATTACTATGATTTTTAAATCAGTAAGTAATTTTAATAACAAATGCTAATAATGCTTTTTTAAAAATCTTCTAGCAGATTTGTGATCTTTATAATATTTTTCTACATTATCTCAAAAGCTTTTTGAGTGATTTGGATGAATTAGATGAGATAGTTCATGAATTAATAAGTAATCAATTATATGTTCTGGATATAAACAAATTCTTGGAGATATAGTTATTATTCTTTTTGAATGTAAACATTTTCCAAAACTTGTTTCAGCTCATTTAAATTTAAACTCACTAAAGGGTGTATTCATTATTGTTGATCAATGACTTAATTTTTTAAAAATAAAATTGTGGTAATGTTTAGTTAAAAACTTGATGACATAATCTTTTTTTGTATGATTTGCTTTAACAAATAAGTTTAAACAGTCACTATCAATCAAGTATTTAAAGTTACCCGTGATCTCAATTCAATTTATTTTGTATTTTCTTCCTAACAAAAAAATGTAATTATCTTGCAAATTGATTAATGAATTATTTTTCTTATTATTGTAACTATTAATAATTCAATCGGTGTTAGAAGATATAAATTTGTTAATGTCACTAACGTTTGCAAATAAAGGAGATCTTATAACTACCTCAAGCTTCTCGTTCAGAGACATGGCAAGTCTTTTATATTTTTTTGAAAGTTTTATATTAACTTTAAATTCAATATTTTCTATGTATATAGTAGTAGAAAATGAATTCATTAATAATTATCCTGTTGTCTTTTGAAATTAACTTGATTCTTTTTGATATAGAAATCAATAATATCTTGTGCTGTAAATCCAAAAGTAAAAGCTAATTCAAAAAGTTGGATAATGAATTTCTTGCAATCATCTTTAGATTCTATCTTTCCAGCTAATGAAATTAAATATAAAACTTTTAATGTTAGTTCATTATCATCATAAACTACATCTTTAATTTCATACTCTGTTTGGTCCAAGTTAAAGTGTAAACTTATAGATAAAATAAAATGTAGACAATCTACAAATTCATCACCCAAAACTTGTTTGTCATAATCTTTTTTTAAACTTCAAAATTTAAAACATCTATTAACATTAATCATTTCACAAACTTCCACAATTAGTGCCAATCTTCTTTTTTCAAAAACTTCTTTTGGGTTTATATTGTGTTTTGTATGTATGTTGTTATCTAATTGTTTTTGCAATTCCAAAATTCTATCGATATTAATTTTCATATTTGCTACTCCATCAACATTAAAGTTATAAAATATTTTTATGTTTTAAAAACAATAAATAACAAGACTCTAATGAACTTAAATGAATTACATCTTTATTATCAAAAATAATTTCTAATAATTCTTTTTCTTCAACTCATTTGTTGATACTTACTGACTCAAATATTGTTCCATCACCACTTGGTTGTTCTTGTTTACAATTAGTACAGTCAATTAAAAAGTTGTAAACTTTTTCGTTCATTTGAGTTGATGAAATAGACATAGATGATTCAATAACATTACTTTGGTTAACTTCTATTCCAGCTTCTTCATACAGTTCTCTTATAGCTGAATCAATTATCTTTTCATTACTTTCTATAGAGCCTGTTATTGGACATGGATACAAATCATATCAAATATTTTTTTCTTCTACTTCAGGCATTGGTTGGTATCTAATTAAAAAATAATATTTATTGTTAACTACTTTAAAACATAAACAAGCTACACTATTTATTGTTCTTCTTTGCGCATAAACAAAACCTTTTTCAGTCTCATATAAATTAAGGTGTTTTGTGGTATAAAGCAATCTACTTTTTTTCATTTAATTTTTCCTCTAAAATTTTTTTAACTTCTTTAAAAACTAGATTCATATCTTCATGAAGCACAATATCTGAACGTCTATCATAACTTGTTTTTTGCTTGTTAACAATGATTAATTTTTTACCCTTAAAGTAGTTAATATAAAAAGATGCTGGATACACAACTAGTGAACTACCACATACAATTAAAACATCAGCATTTGATATAGCATTTATAGCTTTACTAACAGCTTCTTCATCTAATTGTTCTTGGTATAAAGTTACATCTGGTCTAATAACTTTAGAACAAGTACATATAGGAACATTAGGTTTAAATTTTAATATTTCATGAATACCGTATTTTTTAAAGCAATCCATACAATGATAAGATGAGGTTGTTCCATGAATTTGAATTACTTTTGTTGATCCCGCTTCTTGATGAAGATCATCAATATTTTGGGTAATTACAGTTACATTTTTATATTTTTCTAATCAAGCAATAAACTTGTGAGTAAAGTTTGGTTTTGCATTTGGATAAACCAAATATTTAAAATAAAATTCGTAAAATAATTTTGTCTCATTTAAAAGAAAATCATGACTAACTATAGTTTCAGGAGGTATTCCTTTAAACTTAGTATCAAATAATCCATTACCACTTCTAAAGTCTGGTATACCACTTGCTGTTGAAACACCTGCTCCTCCAAAAAACACAATGTTCTTATTATTTGAAATAGCTTCAGCTATTTCTTTTATTTCTTCATTGTTCATAGTTATCCCCTTTTTTTACTTTTGTTTATTTATCGTGAAACAAAGTTTAATTTTTTGCTTACTTTAAATTTTGAATTATATAAATATAATAATATTGCTCCCGATTTATTTTTGTTTTATTTCTTTATTCCGTTCAATTATGGGGGCTAAAAAGAGGGCTTATACCCTCTTTTTATTTTTAATAACTTAATAAATCGTTAGTAATAAATTCTAAAAGTTAACTTAGTTACTTCGTTATCATCATATTTTAGATCAGTCATGTGAATTTCATCTTCCATAAATATTGCTATATCATTTTTTGATAATACAAAGTATCTAGCATAATCTGCAATTCCAGTATATTCACAAATACCATTTTCAACAAATTCTGTTTTGTTATTGTAATCAACATCATTGCTATAAGGATAAAAACCTATTGTTTCATTACCTTCTAAAATTACATACATAGTAATTGTTTTATCAAAACTCTTGAAAGAAAGGTTATCGATTTCTTGTCCGATTGATGTTGTTCTTCAAACATGAATATCTTTATTTTGACCAATCTGAGTAACTGGTCTATTGAATTCAGAAAATCCTACACTAGTTAGAAGATTAATTAAGTAATCAAGTAAACTATTTATTCCTTTATATTGTCTTAAACTTCCTACAGTTGTTAAAATCATTTTTATCTACCTATATTCTTTATTTCTTTTTTAATTTCATCAAAATTTAATGGTTCACCAATCTTTTCAGATTTTTGAAAGTATATAACTTTATTGTTCTGATCAACAATAAAAAACGCACGATATAATAAGTTAAAAAATTTTATATGTAATCCACAATTTTTTGCAAACTCATGAGTTTTATAATCTGACAACAAATAAGCATTGTCATAGTTCTCATTATTACATCATCTTTTAAATGCAAATGGTAAATCCATACTTACATTTATTAAAACAGTATCTTTTAGATTAGAAACGATCTTTAATAATTCTTTTGTTTGTAAATCACAAACACCTGTGTCAATTGATGGGAAAGTAGAAAACAACTTTATCTTGCCATTAAAATCCTTTAATGATAAGTCATTAAGAGTGAAATCTGTTAAAGCAAAATCTTTTAAAGTATCACCAACTTTTAATAAATTACCATCAAATTCTAGTGTTTCTTTTTTCATATCTCTCATTTAACGATTCCTCACTTCTAACTTAATAAGTTGATTATATATTACTTATAATACTAAAAATTAATATTTAAGCGCCAAGAGAATATAACTTATGTCATTTTATTAGCATAAAATATAATCAAATAACTATATAATATAGTGATGTTTTATTTGAGGAGTTGAAATGAAATTTACGAAAATCACACCAAGAGGTTTGTGTCAAGGAGTTGTAGATGCTTGAGTTGTATGTAAAAAAATTTCACACCAATTCCCAAATAAGAAAAAATATCTAATAGGCTGATTAGTTCATAATGAACACATGATTAATGATTTAAGTAAAATGGGTATCATAACATTAGGTGATAGAAATACTGATAGAAGGGAAATAATTGATCAAATAGATGATAGTGATAATCCAATAGTAATCTTCTCAGCTCATGGAACTGACAAATCAATAATTGAACTAGCAAAGAAAAAAGGATTTATTGTTTATGATACAACTTGTTCTTATGTAACAAAAACGCATAACATTATTATTGAAAAAATCCAAGAAGGAAAAAAGATATTATTTATTGGTGTAAACAACCATCCAGAAACTGTTGCAATTTTATCCCTTAGTCAAGAAATATTTTTACTAGAAAAACCCGAAGATATAAAAAATATTCCCTTTAAAGATAATGATGAAATATTTGTAACAAACCAGACAACAATTTCAATTCTTGATTTTTATGACATAGTAAAAGAACTAAAACAAAAATATACAAATATTGAATTTAAAAATGACATATGCAATGCAACCCTTGAAAGACAACAAGCTGTAATTAATATGGACAAATCAATTGATCTACTTTTAGTAGTTGGTGATATTAATTCAAATAACTCAAAAAAGCTTGTAACCATTGGAAACTCAATGGGGGTTGAATCACATCTAGTGCCTGATTTAAAATCAATAAATAATGAATGATTTAATTCAAAAAAACATGTGGCTATAACATCAGGGTGTTCGACCCCAACTTGGGTTACAACAGAAATAATAAAACACTTAGATAACTATTTTGAGAAGGCAGAAAAAAATGACAAAACAAACTAATACAAAATTTAATCAAATAGTAAATAAGTATAAGTTGAAAATTGTTGCACAACTAAAAGCTATTTACCAAACTAAAATATGAATTAGAAAAATAGCAATCTTTCTAGGAATAAGCTTTATAGTGTTTCTTTCTTCTTTTTTGATAAGGGATGCAATACTTAATAAGAACACAGCTTATGGAAATTTTATTCCAGGTTTTATAGATATAAGAGTTGTTGGTAATAATGGTGTTGCTTTTAGTGCATTTGAAAATGCTCCTGCATCTTTTATTTATTTCATTCAAATTCTTCCGATTATAATTTCTATAGCATTCTTAATATTTACAAAGTCTGTTTGATTTGATGTTGGATTTTCTATGATAATAACTGGTGGTATGTCTAATGTTATAGATAGAGCAATAGTTGATATTTATACCAATAATATAGTCCCAAAGGAACAAGCAATTAATGCGGTAGTTGATTACTTCTCTTTTAGTTTCATAAATGGTTCAGCTATATTTAACATGCCAGATGTTTATGTTGTAGCTGGTGTAATTATTGTTATAGGAAAACTAATTGTTCAAACTATAATAGATTACTTGCATTATGAAAAAGAAACAAGCGAAAACAAAACATATGAGGATAAAAGCAAAGAAAAAATAATAGAAGAAAGAAGATAGAATTAGATCATGAGACTAGATTTATATTTAAGTCAAAAAAATAATTTATCAAGAAAAGAATCTCAATCACTAATTACTAGTGGTTGTGTTTTTGTTAATGGAAAACAAGTCACAAAAAATAATTTCCAAGTATCTGATAACCATGAAATTTCTATTGGTGAAAGCAGGCATTTAAAGATAACACAAGATGAACGAGACAAAACACAAAAAGAACTTACACCATGAAATTATGATATTGATGTTATTTACGAAGATGAACATCTACTAGTTGTTAATAAAGCAAGTGGAATAATTGTTCATCCAACTTCTTTTGGAGAAGAAAAAACATTGGCAAATGCAGTTAAATATTACTTCAATAAGAAAAAAATAGAAAACGAATTCAACGATTTTAGAAATGGTATTGTACACAGATTGGATAAAGATACATCTGGTTTAATTGTTGTGGCAAAAAATAAGAAAACAGAATCTTCACTAAAAGAAATGTTCATTAACAATTCAATTCACAGGTATTATTTAGCTTTAGTAAATGGTCATTTGGATTCTAAAAAACTGGAGGTACAAGCTCCAATAAAAAGAATAAAAAACACCAATAAAAGAGAAGTCTCAAGTGATTATGATGCTGAAGATGCAACAACAATATTTTATAAACTAGAAGATTTTAAAAATATATCATTGGTTAGATGTGAACTAAAAACGGGAAAAACACACCAAATAAGAGTCCATGCAAAATACATAAAACACAGTGTGGTCAATGATCCAGTTTATGGAAGTAGTAAAAAAGCAACAAGCTATGGTCAATACCTTGTTGCAAATGAAATTAATTTTGTTCATCCAATCACAAAGAAATTAATTGATATAAAAATAGATATGCCTAAAGAATTTAATGAATATATTGGAAAGTATGGTAAATAATATGAAGCTATTAATCGATGGAAGCTTAAATTATCTAGAACTTTTATTAATAAACGAAAATAATAAAGTAGCAAGATCTTTTTTTGTACTACAAAATAAAAACTTAACAGAGATTTTAGTTAATTCTGTTGATGAGTTTTTACAAAAAAATAATGTTCATAAAAACATGATACATGAATTGTTAATAGTAAATGGTCCAGGGTCTTTTACATCAATTAAATTAGTTTCAGTATTTGCTAATACATGAAAGCAATTTTATCCCTCAGTAACACTAAAGCAAATAAATACATGTTTATGAAATTCTGTCTCAAAAAATAAAATTAATATACTTGATGCAAAATCTAACTTCTATTATCTAAATAATTTAAACACTTCAATCACAAACGACATCCACAAAGTTGATATAATATCCAAAGAAGAATTTAATTCATCAACACAATACAAAGCATGAAAAGTTAATAACATCAAAGATGTTCTTAATCCCATTTTTAAATGAGAATTCAATAAAAACAATTTTATAAAAGTCAATAGGATAATACCAAATTATGTTAAACCTGCTGTCTAAGTTTTCAACAGATATAGATGATACAGAAGTAACTATAATATCAAGGATGGAAGAAGATTATTTTGGTGTCAACTCTTACTCATATCAAGAACTAAAGTTTTTTCAAGGCAATAATAACTATGAACTAATTTGCATTCTTGATGAAAATGAAATTATCGGATATGCAATACTGTTTATAACAGAAGAACAAATAGAAATATATAAAATAGCTGTAAATAAAAAATTTAGAAATAAAGGGTATGGAACAAACTTAATCAACATAATTAAACAAAAGTTTAATAATTCAAAAATATTTATTGAGGTAAGTGAAAATAATAAAGCATACTACTTCTATTTGAAAAATGGGTTTATAAAATATAGATCAAGAAGTAATTACTATCCTGATGGAAGTGATGCATACTTAATGTTTTTTAATCCAAATGCTTAACCACACAATCAGAGACTTTTCCATTATCTAAAGTTAGTTCCATATAAGTTTTTATTCTACTTGCATTTCTTGGAAAATGTAAAGAACCCGGATTTAAACAAAGAACTCCAGAAATTAGTTCAAAATATTCAACATGAGTGTGACCACTAATGATAACATCTACATCTTTATCTTGATAGTGTTGCACCATTTTTTTATATCTGCTATTTGGATCAAAAAAACTATCAAAGTATTCTCCATGCACTAATACGAAATTAACCCCATCTATACTAAAGAATAATTCTTTTTCCCCTTCAAAATCATTATTACCTGCAACTACATAGTCTACATATTTTTTAATTTCAGAATAGTCTACACAAAAATCACCAGCATGAATTACATAGTCATACTTGTGATTATTAATAAGCATAGATAAATTTGAAATATTACCGTGCGTGTCAGAAACTATTAATAATTTCATAAATACCCTCTATAAAAATAAAAAATCTATCTAACGATAGATTATAAAATTAAAAGACTTAATTATATGATGAATGATTTTAATCTAAATCAAATTTTTTCTAAAACCATAGTTGTGTAAGGAGCGCCAAGTAATCTCTCTTCGTCATACTTCACACCTAATTTAGTTGCTAGCTCCTCTAGAGATATGTCGTCATCAAAACCAATGATTTGTTTAGCTAATTTCAACGCATCTATTTCAGATAGTTCTAAATTATAACCATGCTGATTGTAAATTTTTTCTAGTAATGGATATGCAAAGTTGTCGCCATTGAAAGTGAATAATATTGCATCTTGGAAAATGAAAGCAATATTTTCAAGAGCTGACATTTTATCAATTCCTTCACTTTCAATTTTTTTATTAGTAATTCTATATTTTCTAATAATTCTTCCATTTAATTTTTTATCAGTTGCTATGAAAAAATTATGTTTAGATTCCATTTCGTTATTAACATAAACTCTCGCAGCAAAATAAAGAATTTCAGAATCCATTCCCTCTTCAGTGGTTTTGATATCAAATATCACAACTTTACGGTCTTTAAATAAATCCTTTAACATTTCTGACCCTCCTAATCATTGGTTAGAAATCAATATATCTTATATATTCTACAATATTTAATTATAATTTGTAAAAAATTAACCATAAAATATTAATTATATTATAAAAAATTGTTTTAAAAAAGTAAAATTTCTATTTATTTCTCTAATATATTTTTTTAATTATTTTTTTAATTATGAATATAAAAAATTATTAATCAAAACCAGTAATATGAAGTTAAAAGCTAGGTGTTAAATGTTATCAACAAAAATAAAAATGATCTCCATAATTTAGCAACTTGTTGATAGGGTTAAAGTGAATGTACTTAGATTCAAATTGTAAGTGCTTGTTATAACAAGAAGATTGTGAATGATTATTTATCGCTTAATTTCTTTATTTCAATAGCAACGTCTCTTGGAACTATTTGTGATAATTCATCTATATCTGCATTTATAACATTATCTAGAGTTTGGTATTTAGATATAAGTTTATCAATCCTCTTTTTTCCTAGATTCTTGATCGAATAAAGGGAATTAGAAAAAATAGACTTGCTTCTTCTATCTCTATGAAAACTTATTGCAAATCTATGAACTTCATCTTGCATATTAAGAAGGAAGAAATATAAATTACTCTTTTTATCCAATGGTACCTCTGTAAAATCTCACTTAACAATTTTATCAGTTTTGTGTTTGTCGTTTTTTGCTAACCCAATGACTGGAACAATCTTATCTAGATTAAGTTGAGACAAAGATTCAAGTGCAGCTTTAACTTGAATTTGCCCTCCATCAACTATAATTAAATTTGGTAACGATTCTTTTCTATCCAAAACTGCGCTATATCTTCTATAAATAACTTCTTTCATATATTCATAATCTGATGCAGCCTCTTTATTTTTTATTATGAATTTACGATATAATTTTTTGTTTTTTGTTCCATTTTCATAAACAATCATGGCTGATACTTTATCTTCATTAAATACATTAGAATTATCAAACACTTCAATTAAATAAGAACTATCAATTCCAATAAGTTCTTCAAGTTCAGATAATGAGTTGGCTTCACGTTCATAATCTGAAACAACTTTAAGGAATTTGTTTTTAATTAAAATCTGCGCATTCTCAACAGCTGTTAAAAGCATTTCTTTTTTAGAACCTTGAACTGGATTAATAAAATTGATGTTTAAAGAATCAGAAAGCCTTTTTAACGATCCATCAGAAATAGATATGTAAACTTGCTTTGGTTTTTCAACAACTATATTTTTATAGTAATCAAAAACTAATGTTTCTACTATTTCTTCAACTTCATCATAAAAGATAGTTGTTGTATCATATTTGCTTAGCAAGTTACCATCTACATATTTAAAAATAACAAGGGAAATAATATTTTCTTTGATAGAAAAACCAATTATATCTTCATTATTATTCTTAGAGAAAATAATATCTTGTTTTTCAGAAAAAGACTTCAGGTTTTTTCTAAGTTCAAGATATTTTTGAGATTCTTCAAACATAAGTTTTGAAGCGAACTCTCTTTCTTTTTCTTCTAAGTTTTTATCAAGTTCTTTATATTTACCACTAAAGAAATCATTTATTTTTTTTAAATATGGTTCATAGTCTTCTTTTGTTATGTTTTTGATACATGGACCAAGACATAATCCAATGTCATAATAAATACATTTGCTCTTTGGCAAGGTTTTACATTTTCTTAATGGAAACATTCTATTTATGAAGTTATAAAGTTCATATTTCTTCATTGTTGGTGTTGCAAAAGGACCATAATATGTACCTTTAATTTTCTTTTTATTATCATGACTATAAAGAATTCTAGGATGTTCTTCTTTTGTAACAACAATGTATGGGAAACTATTAGTTTCTCTTAGTAAGATATTATATTTTGGTTTATACTTTGCAATTAGATTATTTTCTAGCAGTAAAGATTCATTTTCATTATTAACAACTACAAAATCAACATCATGAATTTCTTTAACAAGTTTTGATGTTTTTACATCTATTCTATTACCAAAATATTGTTTTGTTCTATTGGCTAAATTCTTTGCTTTACCAACATAAATAACAACACCATTTTTATCTTTTCATAGATAACACCCTGGTTTTTTTGGAGCATTCAATAGCCTGTTTCTTATATAGTCATTAGTGTATTTCATGATATTAATTATACAATTTATTAGCCCTTTCATAGGATATAAAGAACTCATACTTGTCTTCTGATTTTATAAAGTATTTATTGTTTTTATATGTAAATTCAAAATATGATATTCCTATTTTGTAAGAATCTATCTCGTTGTATCTAAATGAGAAAAAATTTAAGTTATCGTGAATAACCATTCTTCTATCTGTCAAATACACAGAAGTATTATCAACAATATTTTGGATCTTATCGTCTTTATTTTTTTTTAAAAAACTACAGTTATCAAAATTATAATATGCATTTTCTTCGTTTAAAACATGTATCTTCTTAAAGATAAAAAATTTTTTTTCTATATCAATATCACGCTCTAAAGGAAAATCCACAATTAGTTTTTTTAAATTTCTTTTTTTTGCAAACATAATTGATCTAAAGTGAATAATATATTCTTTTTCTAATGTATTAAGATGATTTTCTAAATGCATTTTTTTTATTAACTTCTCCAAAGTTCTTATGTATTTATCTGTATAAATTTCATTTTGATTTATTCATTCCTTTATCAAACTAAAGGAGTAAGCTATATAAAATTCGAACTCTCTAATTTCAATAAATCTCTTTGGATTGAAGTGTTTTTTCACTATTTTATTGATATTAAATTTACTTTTTACTTTTTCAATGTATTCATTATATTTATTAATATCTTTAGGAGTTCTGGTAAAGGGTTTATTAAATAGATCCATATTATTTTTATATCCTTGGTTTAATAATACACAAAAATAAAAAAGTTAACCATTTAGGTTAACTACCACTCACCATGTCATTTTTATAGTTTTGTCTTGATAGGCTTACAGACTCCTAAAACTCTCTTATGCTAATCAGCTAAATGACAAACTTGCATCTTTAATAATCTGTTGCATTGTGTATATGGCACAACCCTTTTACTCGACCACAATAACAAGGGCTTTATGCAGTAATTAGGATACATGCAGATTACAAATGTTACCTAAACTTAACACAAGTTATTATCATATTTAAATAAAAGCAAGATTATTTTATTCATCTTTATTGCTTATAACACTCGAAAATAAAAATGTCACAATATTATTATCTTACAAATCCTCAAAAAAAGCAATATTACCAATGATTGTTATATTAGTTATAGATAACTTCTCTCTTCAAAAAAATTAATTAACACTAAATAATTTTCTTAAAAATTTAATTTATAGTAATGTAGAGAAAATGATTATTTAAAACTATATAATCGCATATATTGCCCCTCATATACAAGGGAAAATTATTGTTATTGGATATGATATTAAAACATTTCTAATGATAATTTTTCTTTTTTCATGTTTAAAAAATAAGATATTGGAAAGATGTGATAAAGATGAATAAACTAAGTTACCATTATAAAATCCAAATTTCTGAGTACAAAATAAAACTAACAAAACAACAAACATAACCATTAGTATTGCAGTAAACGGTGATATATATTTATTTTCGTAAACTGCTAAATACCCAATGAATGGTGCTGTTGCACCAAATATAAATCATACTATTAGATCTTTTATAACAGAAACTTTTGTTCTTATTGGTTCATAATAAAAAGTTAATCTAAAGCTTGTCATTGGTTCAGCATTATTCCCCTTATCAAATAAGTGCAATATCAAAACACCTAATCAAAAGCCTAGTAAATTACCAACAATGTTTGATCCAATAAGATAGAAAAGTCCTTTAAATAGAACTTCATGATTATAAACACTTTCATAAACAAATCTTCCAAAAAAAGATGCTATAGACAAAACAAAATAAGAAATACTTCCTTCATCTGGTGTTCCTCTTCTAGTGAATGCTTGAACCAACCATGCAACGATTATAGCAGTCAACAAACATAATATTAAAGATATAGGCTTAATAAAAGGAGATTTACTCACTGCATCTGCAAAGTAT
Organism: uncultured Mycoplasma sp.; assembly: GCA_949285105.1. Lineage (GTDB taxonomy): Bacteria > Bacillota_I > Bacilli_A > Mycoplasmatales > Mycoplasmoidaceae > Malacoplasma. Next base: position 44,253 of record CASDXH010000002.1, read on the forward strand.
TTTTTAAGAACAAATGAAGATATCAATATAGAAAAAGACAAAACAAAACTAGCAAATAAACAACACATCGCAATTGATGCGTCTCAATATGAAGATAATATTCTATAAGTTGATGTTTTGATTGTTTCTAATTCATTTATCATAAAGACTCCTAAACAAGATTTTACTCCTATAATTACAAGAAAACAAAAAATAGTGGTTTCCACTATTTTTTGTTTATAGACAAAAGAATACTAAATTCCTCTCTTTTTTCTTTTTATGTTCATTTATTGGGGACACTTTTGAATCTAATTTGTTTTTGTTTGGTATTCAATAAGGCCTAATCAATTATGACTATATAATAACTTGAAAAAGTAATATAACAAAAATATTAAATTCTTATTTTTATTATGTGTTTAATTCAATAAAAAAAGCCCATGATGGGCATCAAGTTAATAAAATAAGCCATGTTCTGTACTCATAGGAGCGTTGATCATTTATCTATGTTTTTTCAACATCCTTTTAATAATTCATTTCTTATTAAAAAGTTCCCTTACCAAAATTTAGGTTTCTAGCTTGAGGAGTTTACCGCGTTTCACATTGTAACTTTCATTACAACTCGTCTCTGTGGCACTTTAGATTCACAAACCTTATCTAGAAAGACTTAGGTTTATAAAATGTCGTTACACACATAAAGCGTGTACCAGGTTTTATTTTTTATATACCTGCACAAACGTTATTATCATCTCAGATAATGCTAGCATGGACTTTCCTCTACATAAATTAATATGCAGCGATCAACTATTATTAACTAAATTAATGTTAGCAAAAAATAATTAAATTAAATAGTTTAATTTTTAGTAAATAGAATTTTTATCTTTAAAATAATCCACCAGTAATTTCAGCGCCTTCCCTCTATGTGAATATTTATTTTTTTCTTCTATGGTTAAATCACTGAAAAATTTATTCACTTCATCACTAAAAAATATTGGATCAAAACCAAATCCATTTTTCGAAGGTGAAATATTTCTTCTAAGTCTTCCATTACAATGGCTTTCAAAATTATGAATTCTTCCGTTTTTATCGACTAAAACTAAGCTACAAATAAATTTAGCAGCATTATCTTTATTTCTAACTGCGTTTAATAAATAATCATTTTTAATTTCATAATCAAATCTACCATCAACAGAAAATCTTGCCGAATTAATTCCAGGAAAATTATTTAATGACATAACACATAAACCAGAATCATCTGCTAATACATATTCTGAATAATTAATTTTTTCAGCTAGAAATAAAGCTTTAATTTTTGCATTTTCATAAAAAGAATCACCATTCTCAACTATTCCAGAAATATCAACTGGGGACTTCAAAATTTGAAAATCCAATTTATGATTTTCAAAAAATGAATTTATTTCATTAATCTTATTTTGATTAGTTGAACAAATATAAATAATCTTTTTCACGATAATTATTATATTAAATAATAACTAATATAAAATGCATTTATTTTAAAAAATAAAGATTGATAACTATATTGGTTTTATTGAGTATTAAAAAAACAGGATTTTTATAAATCCTGTAAATCGTATTAAAAATATAAATTAAACAATTCTAAGAAAAATATAATAACCCGGCAGTTACTGAAATTATTATAGTTGATAATAATGTTAAAAAAGGTGAGAAATTTTCTTTGAAAAACCAATACATAAAGACCACAGAAATTGACTGAGACATTCATTTTACTTTATTTGTATTTATTGATTTTTTAAGTTTCTTTAAATCTTTTAGGTTCATTAATTTCATTTCATTTATTAACTTTGTTTCTTTCATATTTTCAATTCATTTTTTATCTTTAAATTCAGTAAATTCCAAAAATCATCGTCAGCAAAGGCTTTCATAAAAAAGATAAATACGCTCGCTTAAATAACTATACTTAATATCATTTAATTTATACAAAATAAAAATGTATTTATTTTTTTTAAAAAAATTTATGAAAAGTCAAAATGTTATATTACTCAAACAATTTTCTCTTCAAGTTCTTGATAAATAGGGTATTGCTTTATATTTTTTCTCAGGTATGGATTTTAATCTTGGTTTTAAATTTCATATATATAAAAAAAACATTAAATAATAAAATATTGTTACTACAGTATAAACAAAAGTTAATTCTTTTTCCCTTATATTTGTAAAATGATCAAGAATATACAAAAAGTAATATAAAAAAGCAATAGATGATGCTCAAAAAAATACAGTAAATATTATATAAAACAAACAACTAAGAATAAAAATGATGATGTTTTTGGGTTCTCTATAAAACCTATGGGAAAACTTTAGGAATTCAATAAAGAAACCCTTTGGATCAAAGGGTGAATTTAAAATATTTTCAAACCTTTCAAAATCAAAATTATAAAAGAAAATATTTATGAATTTATTTTTTTTAGATCAGTTTTTATAATCATTAAAATCTAGAGGGCCATTTAGCATTTTCTCATCGGATTCATATTCTTTTTTATCTCTATTAATCATTTCCTCTATTTTTATTTGTCTGGCAATATTTTTTTCTTTAAAAAAATTTATCATTTTTCAATCTCACTCGGATTAAATATTCCAATATCAGCTCCGAAACTACAAATATTTAAAACAATATCTAATGCTGTTAGTACATGAGACGCCGGAGATGCTCAAGAAACTGCTTTCATAGCTGTTTTTTTCACAATAGTTTCACTTGCAAATTTAGCTACTCTAGAGTTCATTTGTTTTAAAATCATCTTAAATGATATGGAGTTGAATTTCTTGATTATATTATTCAATAAATTAACCATTATATCAATCAATTTTTGAAGTCCCATATTAACTAATTTTATCACTAGCCTAGAAATATTCGTAAAGCTTGATAAAAACTTTGAAAAATTTATAGCAGAATGGCTTAACTTACTTTTTGAAACTTCAATAAGTTTAGAACTTACTATTTTCAAATCCTTGAATTCACTATCTTCAATTATACTTTTAAAATTTTTAACATCCTCTACTGCCTTATAATGCTCTTTAAAATTTTCTACAGATGTCCAAGTAGATAGACCAGCTTGTACCGTAGCTGCAACAGCAAAAGGTATATTTGAGCCAAACATTCATCATGCAGATCAGTAAAATGCAGCTATGGCTCAAGAAGCGGCAGTTAAAACTGATGAAGCTATTGCTACACCATAAGTTTTATCTCTGTACATTTCTAATCTAGATAAAAATTTTTCTATCTTAGTAAATAATGCTAATTGATCAGATGTTATAGTGTATTCTACTCCATTTTCATCAACTAAAACTACATTATTAATTTTGTCTTGGTTAGTATATGAGTAGTTGTTGATTTTAAAATTAGGGTTTTCAAAATTATCATTGTAATGCTCTACATTTACTGATGAATCAATATCTTTAATAATGGCATCATAATTTGATTTATTGTGCTGCTTGTAATTTTCCAAATTATTGTTTATTTCTTCAATAGAAATTTCTCCACTTATTATTCCTTCTACTATATTTTTAAAACGATCCTTGTTTTTATTAATTTCATCATATACATTTTTGTTTTCAAAATTTGAATCATTTATAGAATTGACTCTAGCATACATTAGACTTCTTTCATTAGTAAATTGTTCCATAACATCATCCACAGAAACGTTTTTAAACATTTCCATTTGCTCTTCTTTTGATGCAGGAACATTTATTATTTTATCTACACCTTTTTTAACAGATTCAGAACCTTTAATTTCTTTAATAAAATTATAAGATGAATAACTATTTATTATTGGAGTTGCTATTCCAATTGTTGTAGCAAACAACCCACTTAAAATTATTGCTTTTGTTTTTTTCATTTTTTTCTTCTCCTTTTTATAAACATTATAAATCGTGGCAATTTATATTATTTATCAATTTTCAACATTTAATATTTAATTAACTAACATTAATAAAAAACAATATTGGAAATTAATGTAAACGTAAATTGTAAAATTATAGTCAACAATAATTAGAATGTTTTTTATTATTAGAAGTGAAAAAATGATATTTATAACAATAAAACAAATCAACTTTAAATTTTGCTAATGCCAATCCCTTATTCATCATTTCGAAAATAAACTAACAAAAAGATAAATGGATTAATTAGGAAATGATATAAAAAGAACTGACTTTAGTTTAGTGAGTGAAGATAAATAAAAAACATATAATGAAAAATAAATAACATGTTAAAAAATATTTGGTTATAAAATAAATCATCAAATTGTTCTAGAAAAATATTCAAAATAAAAAACTCTCAACTTATATTTCAAAGTTAAGAGTTTAAGCATCATTGAAGCATTGCGCTTCACATGCTAATCAAACATTATTTATCTTATACTTCTTAAATAATATTTAACATACTCAATATAGTTAAAAGCATAGAAACAACAATTAAAATTGATAAAAATTCATAAGTTCAATTAAAGACATTTAATAATTTCATTACTTTATCATATTTAGAAACATAATTTGTTTCATTAATTTTATTGCTTATTTTTTTATTATTATTTTCAAAATCGCTTTCTTGTTTTTCATGAAGTTTATAATAAATAGAAATGTAATTTTGTTTAATTTGTTCTATTCTTTCTTGGGAAGGTTTTATATTATTGATAACTTCAAATTTACTCTTTAAGTATTCGCCAAAAAAATAATATACTGGTATTATCTTTTTATTTGATTCTACCAATGATGATTGACCTAGATATCATCCTCTATAGTCATGAAAAATTCCTAAAAAAATGAAGAATAGAATCACCAAACAAGATGCACCAATACTAAAGAAAGCAACATTGTTAAACTCTTTATTAATAGCAAAAGGTATGTTTACAATTACTGAAACAATACCTATTACTAATAATATAAATTGAATAATTGTTGAAACTACAATTGTTTTATATTTTTTATAATTTCTTTTATTGTTAAAAACTGCTTTACTATAGTTTAATCACTCATTGGAATTATTAAGTATATCTACATCTTTTTTTGCTATGTTAATTTTTCCTAACGAAGACATACATTGTTCTTTTTCTTTAAAATAACTTCCAATGTTATTATTTTGATCAACACCCTCAATTAAATCATTATCTTTTTGAGTTTCGTTCATAAATTCTCCTTTTGTTAGCAAGAATAAAAGATTATTTCAATAAAATACACAAAATAAGAACTTTAATAAACCATTATTGTAATCTTATTTATTAGCTTATAAAATTAAATTCTTAATAAACTAGTTTGATATTTTGTTTTATTTTGACTTCCTTTATACTCACTTATAAACATTATAAGTGATATATAATTTTACAATTCAAAAATCGATAAATTACAAATAGCATAGTCAATTGCAAAAAGAATTGGAATATAAATATTTGCTATTAAATTTAAATTATCAAACTATTTAGTTTGTAATAATAAAGAAGTAATCATTTAAGGCCATGAATAAAAAACCACAATCAGAGATTGTGGAATAAAGTAATAAATTTTGTTAAATGTTTTTTATTGTCTAATAATTTTATTATTAATAACAACTATAATCTTGTTGCTTTCTTCTGGTAATCCTTTTTTAATTTCCCCAATTAAACTTGTGTGGTTCATTAATATTTCATTGTAGTTTTCTACATAATTTACAAAAACACCATAGTTTATTGAAAAAGATCTTTTAAATGATTGTTCATTTGTATAAACATAAATTGGAGCAGCTGGTCTAATGTTTGATAATGCTTCAATTGTGTTTTTATCATTACCAATATAGATAATTGCGCCATATTCAAATACTCCGTTTGCAATTTCTCTAGTTGGAGTTACATATTTTGCAACTTTAGTAGCAATCTTACCAGCTTTTGTTTTTGCAAAAGGTGTGTGTTTAAAGTAAACCTTATATGCACGTTCATAATCAAATAAATTTTCAGAAGATTTATCAATTGTTGCCATAACTTCTACAGCATTTACAGGATATAAACCATTAGCAGTTTCTCCTGATAACATAGTAGAATCAGCACCACGTTCTACAGCAAAGAAAACGTCAGTTACTTCAGCTCTTGTTGCTTGCATTTTTGTTTCTAATGAGTCAAGCATTTGTGTTGCAACAATTACTGTTTTACCTTTATGTCTACATGCTTTAATAATGTATTTTTCATAATATGGCACATCATAGTATGGAATTTCTAATCCTAAATCACCTCTAGCAACCATAATAGAATCTGATGCATCTATGATTTCATCAATTAGATTAATAGCATTCATAGTCTCTACTTTAGAAATAATCTTGATATGACTACCACCATTTTCATCTAATAGTTTTCTAACTTCATTAACATTTGAAGCACTATTTACAAAAGATGCAGCAATGAAATCAAAATTATTTTCTATAGCAAACTTAATATCATTAGCATCTTTTTCTGACATGAATGGAATAGAGTAGTTTGCATTTGGTAAATTAATTCTCTTGTTGTCCTTAATAGTGTGAGTATTTTTAGCAGTAGCTGTTATAACACCTTTTGCTATATCAACTTTTGTCGCTACTAGTTTTAGTTTCCCATCATCAACAAAAATTGTGTCTCTTTCTTTAACATCATTAGCCATGTTATAAGAACCCGATGAATCATAAACTGAGAATTCTTTTGAACTTCCTTCGACTTTTTTGATTGCATGAATAGTAACTTCAGAATCCTTTTTAATTTCTGCTTGCCCTTTAGTCATTTTATTAACTCTAATTTCAGGACCTTTGGTGTCTAAAATAAACCCAATATTTAAATTCATTTCCTCAGCCACTTCTCTAGCTAATCTTAATTTAATTAATTGTTCTTCATAAGTACCATGAGAAAAATTAAATCTTACAGCATTAACACCAGCTTCATATATACTTTTCAATGTTTCTTTAGCTGTTTCAATTTCCTTTTTGTTTTTTGGATCTTTATAGTCTTTTTCAGTGAATATTTTTCCTGTAACAGAAGGGCCTAATGTTGCAATTATCTTAGTTTTTTTAATTTTATTTAACATTTAAAACTCCATATAAATTGTTATTTAAGGTACAAAAAAATTATACTATAAACAAAAATTGACTAGTTATAAAAGTTTATATTATCTTTTATAGCTAGTACTTTATTAAAGTAATTTATCTTTTGGTAAAGGTGAAGGTGGAAAATTTCTTTTATGTTCTGAAATCGATTTCAGATATTCAATTCTTTCCTTGTCTTTTTGGTATATTACTTTACCTTCTAAATAATTATCAATTGTATAATATGAAACTTTTAAATCATTTTCATCAGTTTGATTTTCAAATAAACCAGCAGTTGGTTTTTTAATTATTATTTCATTTGGTACATCTAGTAATTTTGCACATTCATAAACTGAATTTTTTGTAAGATTTACTAGCGGCATAATATCAGATCCACTATCTCCATATTTTGTAAAGTATCCTGTTATGAATTCATCTGCATTTGATGTACCAACAACAAGATAATTATGTTTAACAGCATAACTGTATAGAGCACTCATTCTTATTCTTGCTTTTAGATTTCCTAATCCTATTTCAACATTGGGTACAACTTTACAAAATTCTTTGTAAACATTTTCAAGATCTACATCAGTATGGTTAAGATTAAAATGAGATATTACAAGTCTAGCATCTGAAACATCTTTTTGCGAATTGTTAATATTCATTGTTAAAGCAAGGTGATTATCCTTAAAGTATTTGCTAGCAATTGCCCCAACAAGAGCTGAGTCAATTCCTCCAGAAACCCCAAAAACTATTCCTTTAGCTTTTGACTCCTCTAAATATTTTTTAATAAAATTTACTATAGTTTCTATTTTATTTTCATAGTTTTTCATATTAATCAATTACATATTCAACACCACATATTATGAAAGTGTCTCCTATTTTTGCTCCTTTTTCTATAAGCATTTTTTGAATTTCATCAATTTTTATTTTTTGATTAAATCTTATCAAGTTATCCTCTGTAGTTTGCGGAATTTTATCAAATCAATACTGAATTCTTTTTGATTCAATATTTCAAATGCCATCATCAATTTGAGATATAGATATAGCATCATTAGGTTCTTTAACAACTTTAACAAGTTTGTATGAGTCCACTTCATCTTGAACTTGCTTTTTTCACAAATCTTGATACTTCTTATATTCTTTAAAAATATCGTCTACAACAGTATCAATTCCTTTATTGTCAATAGCTGAAATAAAATAAATATTTTTGCCTAACTTTTTTTTCATAAGTTCAATATTTTTCTTACTATTTTCAGAGTCTATTTTATTTGCTACTATATATATTCTTTTATTTAGTAATTCTTTTTTATACTTCTTTAATTCGTTGTTTATTATTTCAAATGATTTAAAAGCATCCTCATTATCAATTTCGTCCATAGATATTAAATGAATTAAAAAGTGACATCTTTCAATGTGTTTTAAAAATTCAAATCCTAACCCAACACCATCACTTGCCCCCTCAATGATTCCAGGAATATCTGCAAATACAAGTTCATTATCTTCCCTTCTCACAACTCCAAGTACAGGAGTTAAAGTTGTAAATTTATAGTTAGCCACTTTAGGTTTAGCATTTGATATTTTACTTATGAATGTTGACTTACCAGCATTTGGAAAACCTACCATACCAACATCTGCAATATATTTAAGTTCAAGCTTTGCTTTTACATATTCACCTTTATCACCGTTTTCAAAAAGTTTTGGTGCTTTATTGTAACTTGATTTAAAGAAAGCATTACCATGTCCTCCTTTACCACCCTTACATATAACAAACGTTTGTTTTTCTTGTAAGATATCAACTATTACTTCGCCAGTTTCCTCATTTTTTATAACAGTACCTATAGGAACTTTTACATAAACATTTTCACCATTTGCTCCATGGCATAATTTGCTACCACCATTTTCTCCATTTTGGGCTGATATTTTTTTGTTGTATCTCAAATGGAATAAAGAGTTTTGATTGTGATCACCTACGATAATAATGTCACCACCATTACCTCCATCACCACCTCAAGGGCCGCCTTCTGGATAGTGAGCTTCTTTTCTTCAACTAACTATTCCGTTTCCTCCATCACCAGCTTTAAATTCAATGATGCATTTATCAACAAATTGCATACTACTCCTCGTTATCTATTTCTATATAATCTTTTTCTTTATTGTTTCCTACAATTTTTTTGAATTTTTTTCTTTCATTTGCTTCTTCAATGAATTCTTTTTTATACTCATTAAATAATACAAATGAGTGAGTTGATTTAAGTAACAAGACATTTGTAAATTTATTAGTTATAAAGAATGTTATTAATGTTAATACTATGGTTAGTATAAACCTTGCCACAATAACGAAAACATGGTTAGTTTGGTTATATGGAATCATACCAGATAAGATAGCAGAAAAACACATTACATTAACCATAAGTATGAATGGCAAGGCATCATAATTTATTCTCTTAAAGAAATAAACAACAAAAAAGATTAATAAACTTAACAGTAAAATTCCAAATAAAACAGCAACAATTAGTCAATTAAAAAAAGCAGTATTGTTGCCATTAAAAGCAATCAATCAATCTAACTTAGATTGATTGAATTCACCAAGGAAAACCCAAACAAAAATATTTGGTAAAACAACAACAAAAAAACAAAAACACAAAATTAAATAATTTGGTGTTTTAATTGTTTGTTGAATATTTGCACTGCTAAATTTATTTCCCATACTTAAAACAATAAAATTATAAATCAATTTTTAATATAGTTTTAGTTTTAGTATATTGCTAATATTATAAAAAACTTATAAAGTAACTTGTTTTATCATTAATAAAAAAATCTAGCTATATTCAACATAAGTAAACATGCTGAAAATTAGCTAGATTAAAATTATTTTTTAATTGTTATTCCAAGATCATCTAAGGACTTTTTATCAACATCACTTGGAGTATTCATCATTGAATCAATACCTTTTGAATTTTTAGGGAATGCTATTACATCCCTTATACTTTCAGAATCAGTCATAATCATAACTAATCTATCAAGACCTAGTGCTATTCCACCATGTGGGGGAACACCATATTCAAATGCACTTAGTAGGAAGCCAAATTTATCATTTATTTCTTTATCAGATAATCCTAAAGATTTAAAAACTCTTTCTTGGATTTCTTTATCATAAATTCTGATAGACCCACCACCAACTTCATATCCATTTAGAACAATATCATAAGCTTGGGCTTTGGCATTCTTTTTATCAGTGTCAAAGTTAGTTAATGTTTCAATTGAAGGTGACGTGAATGGGTGATGTGCAGAAACAAATCTTTTCTCCTCTTCACTATATTCATAAAGGGGTCAATTTACAATTCAGGCAAAAGCAAATTGTTTATTAAGTTTTACATCAGCTACTTTTGGAAGTTCTTTTCTTATAGCACCAAGAGATTTTAGAGTTGTGTCTAAACTATCAGCTACAAAAACAATTGTTCCATTATTAAATTTAAAATCTTTAGTAATTTCATTGATTATTTCTTTTTCAATAACTTTTGCTATTGATCCATTTGTAGGTTCTTTATTTTTTAACGTCAATCAAGCAAGTCCTTTTGCGCCATTATCTAAAGCAACTTTTTCAAGTAACTTAATTTCATTTTTACCAAGTTCTTTTGTGTCAATTAACAACCCTTTGATAAAACCGTTTTTAGATAATATATTTTTAAAAATCATGAAATTAGTGTTTTTAAAATATTTACCAAAATCAATAATTTTATAATCAAATCTTAAATCAGGTTTATCTGAACCATAGTTGTTCATTGCATATTCATAATCCATTCTTTCAAATGGAGTTTTGATATTTATATTTAGTGCTTTTTTGAAAACAAATTTAAACACTTTTTCCATTACTGAAATTATGTCATCTTGTTTAACAAAAGACATTTCCAAATCAAGTTGTGTAAATTCTGGTTGTCTATCAGCTCTTAGATCTTCATCTCTAAAACATCTTGCTACTTGAAAATATCTCATCATTCCAGAAACCATAAGCAACTGTTTATATATTTGTGGAGATTGTGGCAATGCATAAAAAGTTTGATTTCTTGTTGGAACTAAATAATCTCTTGCACCCTCAGGAGTTTGCTTTGAAAGGTATGGAGTTTCAACCTCAATAAAATCATTATCTACAAAAAAGCTTCTAAATGAATTTATTATGTTGCTTCTTAAAATAATATTTTTTTGAACATTTGATCTTCTCAAATCTAAATATCTATATTTTAATCTTATCTCTTCTAAACCATCTGTTTGCTCTTGAATTAAGAAAGGAGGAGTTTTAGACTTTGAAAAAATTGTAAGTTCTTCAAGTAGAACTTCAAAGTCTCCCGTTGGTAAGTCTTTATTGGGATTTGATCTTTTTACAACTTTCCCAACAACGTTAATTACAGACTCTTTAGTTATGCCTTGGCATTGAGAAAAGAATTTATTTTTTTCATCAACAACAATTTGAACTATTCCTGTTCTGTCATATAAATCAATGAAGATTAGATTTCCAAGCTTTCTATTCTTTTTTACCCAACCATTTAGTGAAACCTTTTTATTTAAATGTTTGTTAGAAATATCATTACAAAAAATATAATCAAACATTTTATATCTCCTATTTATTTTTTAATTTTTCTATAAACTCTAGTATGTTAAGAGTTTCTTCTTTTTTAGTTACTTGATCCTTTAAGATTACAACGCTTTTGTCTACTTCTTTTGAGCCAACAATTGCAATGAATCTTGGTGACATTTTTTCAGCATATTTAAAATGCTTATCAAGTTTTGAAATATCGGTGTTGCAGTAGCTAATCAAACCATTTAATCTAACTAAGTTATTTAACACAAAACAAACATCTCTTACTTTTTGTTCGCCTCCAACTGATGCAATATATAAATCAATTTTTGAGGATATCTTTTCTTGATTTTCGTTTTTATAGGCAATAATTATTCTATCTATACCTAATCCAAAACCAACACAATCAATATCTGGTCCACCAATTTCTTTAACTAGTTTTGAATACTTTCCCCCACCTATTAATGTTGATTGTCCGTCCAAAACATTTGATGTGCTAACAAACTCAAAAACTAATCCGCAATAATAATCTAAACCTCTTACCATTGTTCTATCAAATTCAAAATCAATATCTAACAACTTTAATTGTCTTATTATTTCACTTACTTCTTTTTTCTCATCATTAGTAAGATATTTATCAATTCCTGGAGCTTCTTTAACAAATTGTTTTTTACCATCAACTTTATCATCCAATATTCTTAAAGGGTTTTTATCAAGTCTATTAATTGAGTCCTGAGTTAATTCATTCTTATATTTAGAGAAATATGATTTAAGTTCTTTAATTCATTTTTCTCTAGTTTCTATATTACCAATATAGTTTATCTTCAATTTGTATTGCTTTATATTTAAAGTTTTTAATATGGCATCTGAAAAAAGTATAGTTTCGATTTGATCATAAACGCTTTTGATCCCAATCTTCTCAATTCCAAATTGATAGAATTGTCTATATCTTCCGTTCTGAGGACGTTCATATCTAAACATTGGTCCTAAATAGCAAAAGTTAAGCGGTAAGGGATTACTTAAAGCAAGTTTATTTTCTACAACTGCTCTTATAACTCCAACAGTGTTTTCTGGTCTTAAAACTAAATCTCTATCACCCTTGTCTTTAAAGTCATAAAATTCTTTAGTTACAATATCACTACTTGCCCCGATGTTTCTAACAAAAAGTTCTTTAGACTCAAATATTGGAGTAAGAATCTCAGAATAATTATAGATTTCAGATACTTGTTTTAAAACATCTACAACTCTATTAAAATATAAACTATCTTCAAAATATATATCTTGCGTTCCTCTTGGTTTACTAAAACTCATAAACTCTCCTAAACAAACATATTAATTATAAATTAAACTATTAAATTAATTTGTTATAAGTTCTTGTTAAAAGAAAAAACTATCAACTTTAAGAGATTTAGTCCACTTAATTTATAATAAATTTCAATTGATTTTGATCACTATAAAAATAACATAATCTTTATAGAAATAAAAAACTTACAACATAAAAAGTTGCAAGCTTTTAAATTTACAAACTACTTAAATAGTCTGTTGTATACATCATCATATGTATCAACTAAAGTTACTTTTATTTTAGATAAAACTTCTTTTGGAACATCATCTAAATATCTTTCATCCTCTTTAGGCATGAAGATATCATTTGCTCCACCTCTAAATGCTGAGATAGTTTTTTCTTTTACTCCACCAATTATTAATACCCTTCCTCTTAAAGTGATTTCACCAGTCATTGCTACGTTAGATGGTATCTTAACGTTCTTTAATGAAGAAAGAATAGCAGTAGTTAAAGCAATACCAGCACTTGGACCATCCTTTGGAATACCACCACTTGGTACATGGATATGAATATCTATTTTTTCAAATAATTCAGGTTCTAAACCAAATTTTTTTGCATTTGCTTTTACATATCCTAGAGCAACAGAAACAGATTCTTTCATAGTTTCTTTTAAGTTACCAGTAATTACTATCTTTCCTTTACCTTTAGAGTATGTTGCTTCAATTGGTAATAAATCTCCACCAGTTGTTGTGTAAGCCATTCCATTAACAACACCTGGAATTGAATCTTTATCTTTAGAAGTGTAATCATAGATTTCTTTTTTAAGATAATCTTTTACTTCTTCTATACCAATTTCTTGTGTTTTAATTTTGTTTTTTTGTTGTTTAACAATGAACTTTCTTGTTATTTGTCTTATTAATCTTTCAAGTTCTCTAACACCAGCTTCTCTAGTATATCTTTTGATAATGTAATCAATAGCTTCATCTTTAAATTTAAGTTCTTCTTTTTTAAGTCCTGATTCATTGATAACTTTTTTTATTAAGTGGTTTTTAGCAATAGCTTTCTTTTCATTTTCTGTATATGAACTTAATCTTATAATTTCTAATCTATCAGCTAAAGGACCTGGAATGTTTTCTTCATAGTTTGCTGTAGCAATGAATAAAACATTTGATAAATCATAATCTTCTTCAATGTAGTTATCGCTAAATTTGTTGTTTTGTTCTGGATCTAATATATCAAGTAGAGCAGATGCAGGGTCACCTCTGTGGTCACTTGCCAATTTATCAATTTCATCAAGAAGGAAAACAGGGTTATTAACACCTGCTTTGCTCATACTCTTAATGATTCTTCCAGGCATTGCACCAATATAAGTTTTTCTATGACCCTTAAGTTCAGATTCATCTTTCATACCACCCAAAGAAACCTTAACGAACTTTTTGTTAAGTGCTTCAGCAATTGATTGAGCTAATGATGTTTTACCAACACCTGGAGGACCAACTAAACAAATAATTGAACCTTTTGCCTTTTCAGATTTCATTCTTACTGCAAGATATTCAACAATTCTTTCTTTAACTTTTTCTAATCCGTAATGGTTGTCATTTAAAACATTTTCAACTTTATCAAGCTCTTTAACATCTGTTGTTTTTTGTCAGTAAGGTAAATCTAACAATCAATCAACATAAGATTTAGAAATAGAATATTCATTAGAGTTGCTTGAAGATTCCATCTTGTTTAATTCACTAAGAATTCTTTTTCTAATATTTTCAGGATAAGGATTGTTTTTCACTTTTTCTCTAATTGATTCAGAATCATCTTCTCTTGTTGTTATGTCACCAAGTTCTTCTTTCATAGCACGAATTCTTTCTCTTAAATAGAATTCTTTTTGTTGTTTTGAAAGATTAGTATTTATTTTTTTAGAAATAACATTATCAATTTTTCTTGCTTCAATTTCATCAATGATGACAGACATAATTTTTTGGAAAAGTCTGTTCTCATCAACAATTTCAAGAAATTCTTGTTTTTCCATAAGACCTAATTTAACACAATATAAGTAGTAATAAATCCCTTGCATTATAGAGTCATTATTAACAAGTCATTTTTTTAATAAGTTGTCTGAAACAAACTCTAGATTTAATAATTTTTCTGCGCCATCACTAATAAGTTCAATTGCAGTTTCATAATGGTTTTGTGATAATTGTTTAGTTGTTGGTAAGGGTTTAAATTCAGATGTTAAAATCTTTGGATTGTTATCATTAATCTTAGTAAGAGAAACTCTTTCTTGACCATCAACTTTAATAATTAATGATCCATCATCCAATCTATCTTGGATTGAAATTTTACAAAGTGTACCAACTTTATAAATATCATTTTTCTTAGGACTATCTATTGATGGGTTTTTTTGTGAAACCACTATAATATTAGTTTTATTTTTAATGTGGTCTTCAATTGCATTTATAGAGATGTCTCTACCAACATCAATAAGTTCACTCGTGTTAGGGTAAATAATAATTCCCCTCGTAATTAATAAATTAGCTATGTTCTGTTTTTTCATTTTTGCCCCCTAATAGTAGATATAACAATAATAAATTGCAGATAATGCAATTCATAATATAAACAAATTTTAGCACATTAATAGGGCAAGTGATAATTTTTATACAAATATTAATCTAAATTGAAACAAAAAAGAAAATCAATAAAGTTATTTCTTATTTTGGTTTTCCTTTTTGTATTGTTCAAAATCTATCCTTCTAGTATTAGCAAGATTTCTAGCATCAACCCTTTGTTGAACACTATTGGAATTGTTATTTGCAAAACTTGGTCTTGTTGCCCCTAAAGGTTGTATAGGTTTTTTGTTTGTAAACTGAATAGGTTTTGTTTTAGATAATTCTATTGGTTTTGTTTTTGGTACATCAATTGGTCTTGTTCTTTGAATATTACTTTTATTATTGTTGTTGTTAACTTTAGTAGACTGTCCAAACAATGTAAATGATTTATCATCATTATATCTATCTAATTTACTATAGAATTTTTCATCATCATTATTTGACATCTTGTTAACATATGATGGTTGTTGTCTTGCTTCTGGCTTATTAACTTTAGTAAAGTCATAGTTCAAACTTGTATTCTTGTGGTTTTTATAACTATATTCATTAGTGTTCTTTTTAGTTTTTCTTATTATTAATCCTTCTTTGTCTGGCTCTTTATCAAAACTTAATCTATGATTAGATGCAAAATAAAAACCAACTAAACCAATTAATCCTAAAACTCCAATACCACATACTATAGCACCAACAATAAAACCCGTATTATTTGCTGTTACATAAGAAATATTGATAACTGAATCAATGAAATTTTTACTATCTGGAAAATTCAAAGAATAATTTGGGATGTTTTTTCTTATTTCATTTGATCAATTTGTAAAATCTGCAACTGTTACAACATTATTCAGTTTTCCTTTAAACCCTAAAGCCTCTGATAAATCTAAACCTGTATAAGATTTAAACTTTGCTGGTTTATCATTTGAAATATTATAGGAATGCAAAAAATCATCAAAAGAAAGATCTTTGACACCAGAATAAGAATTTATAACCTGATAATTGTAAACATTTGATAAGTTTTGGAATTCAGTAAATGAATTAATTGTACCAAATATGGTTGCAACCCCTGATATAGCTGTTAAAAAAGCACCACCAATAAAATAAAAAATCATAATCCCTCTTCTCAATTGAAAATTATATATAAATATATTTAACGATTCAAGAAACTAAGTACAAACAAAAAATAACACAACTAGTGCGTTATTTTTTTCAGAAATTAACTATTTGCTTTTTTTAAGAATGAAATCAATAACTTTGTTTTCAGTTAGCATAGACTCTATGAATGATGTGTCATTGTTAATTCTTTTCATTAACTCTTCTTTAGACATACCATAAGCTTTAACAAGTTTGTCAATTTCAGCATTTATTTCTTTATCAGTTGGTTCGATTTTTTCTGTTTCAGCAATTTTTATCATCCCAAAAGATATATGACAATTTATGTTAGCTTGCTCATCTTGTTTTTTGTCAAAGTCTTCTTTACTCATTCCTATCATGCTAATGTATTGATCTATACTCATTCCATACATTTGAATTTGTTGTTGTAATGCATTAGTAATTTTTCTTTTTTCGTGTTCTACTAATTCTTTTGGAAGATTAGAAATTTTTGTTAATTTTCCAATTTGATTTAGTATTTCAATTTTTGCATCATATTCATATTTTTGTTTGTAAGAATTTTCAAGATTTTCTTTTATATATTTTTTAAATCCATCAACAGTTTTAACATCTTTAATGTTTAAAGATTTAACATATTCATCATTTAGAGTTGCTTTTTCAATTTCACTTACTGAATGAATAGTTATTTCAAATTCAGCATCTTTACCAGCTAATGATTTTTCATGATAATCTTTTGGAAATTTTACAGAAATTGTTTTTTGATCTTTTTCTTTTAGTCCAATCATTTGATCTTCAAATCCCGGAATGAATTGCCCAAAACCTATTTTTAATTCAAAATTTTTAGCTTCTCCACCTTGGAATGGTTTTTTATCTACAAAACCTTTGAAATCAAAAGTTGCTATATCTCCTTTAGCAATAGGACCATTTTTTGGAACTGTCATTGCATTTTTTTCAAGATATCCATCAATTTCTTTTTTAATAATGTCTTCTGTTACTTTTTCAAGTTTAGCTTTTACTTTAATGTCTTTATAACCACTTACTGTAACATCTGGATATAAAGTATAAGTGAATTTAAGTTCAAGATTATTTTTTTCCACTTTTGAAACTTCAACTTTTGGAGGAATATCTAATAAATCATCTTCTACTTTTTTGAATTCTTTTGAATCAACTAAAGCTGTAGCTGTCGGACCAACAATTTTATTTATTGCTCTATCTAAAACATCCATAGGATTGACTCTTTTGATTGCTTCAGATTTTGGAACTTTCCCTTTTCTAAATCCATCAATCTTTATATTTTTAGATAAAGATTCCAAAGCTTTTTCTTGTTGTGTTTCTCAAGCTTTTTTATCTACTTGTACAACAAAATCATAAGTACCTTTGTTTTTTTTACCTTCTAATATTTTCATAAAAAACTCCAAAAATAATAACTTTATTATTATAAAGTAATAATTGATAAAAATTTAAATTATTAAATTCTCTATCAATATACATCTTGTGTTTATATTTAGCAAATTATTCTAATAGTATAAAATATCATCTAAGTAACTTAAAAATATTTTTCTAACAAATCTATTGTATACTTGGTTGTCATTAAGTTCTTTTTTAAATAGTTTTAGTTGCTTTTTAATATCTTTAATAAATGAAGCAACTTTTTTTCTATCAGATTTAATCAAGAACTGTTTTATTGTAAAAATACTTCCAGAGACATTTGATGAAATAATATCTATTGCTATCTTACTTATTGAGAAATTAAATAGGTCTTTTTTAAGAGAGAATCTTTTGTTATTTTTTTCATCAATTATCTTAATAATGGTTTTGTTATGTGCAATTGCATTTCTCAATATATTTAAATACTTTATACAGTTAACAAAAACACTAAGTTCCATTCTAAAGTGATGAGCAAGTTTTTGTAAAAGTGAGTTATCAAAGTAAATTATAAAGTTTACAAATTCTCCAAACATCAAAGAAAAAACCAATTGATCTATTTTTGTGATGTTATTTTCTTTTACAAGATCTTGTACTCTTTTTGAAATTGCTTCTTTTTTTTGTTTATCTTTTCTTTTAGAATAAATTTCTTTATCTAATACATATTTAATTTCATCACTCTGATATCTATCTTTATAAAAATAAATAAAAGCTGACTTAAATTGTCTTTCAAGTTTTAACACTCAAGGGAAACAAACATTCTTTAAATTATTATCAAGTCAATAAAGAGAGTAAAGTTCATTAGAATTGTAATGATTAGAAAGCAGTCAATTTAAATCATTACGAATTCTTCATGTATTATGATTTAAATCGATTCTATCTTCGTTATACTTATGCTTTTTGGTTTTAAAAATTCTCATAATAACACTCTCTGATTACAATAAAAAACCCCCAGGATTATTTTTCAATAATGGGCTGGGAACTACATATATATACTAACACATTTAGAACAAATATTGTTTACTGCAAATAAAAAATTGCACATATGAATGCGCAATCAAAAACTAACGTTTTGTAAATTGAGGACTTCTTCTTGCCCCATATAACCCATATTTTTTTCTCTCTTTAACTCTTGAATCTCTAGTAAGAAGTTTTTGAGATTTTAAAGTTTTTCTGAAATCAGGGTTTGCAATTAATAAAGCTCTAGCTATACCTAATCTAATAGCACCAGCTTGTCCAGTGAAACCTCCACCTTCAACTTTAACAAACACATCATAACTTTTTTTAGTATCTGTTAAAACAAGAGGTTGTTCCATGTCTTGAATAACTAGTGAGTTTGGAAAATAAGTTTCTGGTTTTTTTCCATTTATTGATATTTTTCCAGTACCTGGAATTAATTTAACTTTAGCTACAGAAGATTTTCTTCTTCCTAATCCTTTGTATTCTACTGCCATATTTATTTCCTACCTTATTTTCCTATTACCTTGTGTTTTAATGTGTAAGTTTCAGCTTTTTGAGCTTCGTGTGGATGTTTGTCATTTTTGTAAACATGTAACTTTTTAATTAATTGGTTAGATAATCTATTTTTAGGTAACATACCTTTAACAGCACTAACTATTAATTCATCAGAATATTTAGCAAGCATAACTTTACCAGGTCTTGCTCTTAAACCACCAATATATCCTGAGTGAGAGTATCAAACTTCTTTTTCAGCTTTATCACTACTCAATTTAACTTTATCAGAGTTAATGATTATAACATTATCACCACTATCAACATTAGGAGTAAAACTTGGTTTATTTTTTCCACGTAGAATGTTAGCAACTTCTACTGCTAGTCTTCCTAGTATTTGATCTGTTGCATCGATAATGTATCATTTCTTGTTTAATACTTGTTCTTTTTTTAGAAAAGTTGTTTTTTGCATTGTGATCTCCTAGATAAACACAAATAATATTATATATTAAAAACAAAAAAATTATCTATATGTATAGATATAATAATTACATTTAACAAGAGATAATTTGAAAAGCCATTTTCAAACCCTCTTACAATACACACAAATATTATACATTATATTTAGACAATAGACCATTAATAAATATTATTCAGGCCTTTTTCAAAATTATTAAAAGCACGATAAAACAAAAAAGCTCTTTTTAAACATGGACGTGAAATTTGAATTATTGTCCAAATTTCACGTCCATGTTCTCGATTGACATGTGAAGTCCAACACTCAGAAAAGAGTGTGCACTTCATTTATTTTATTTGTAAGTGTTCACCAATAAAAAGATAATAAGTATTAGGAGTAACTATGAACACTTATAAACATTTAACAA
>CASDXH010000003.1 GCA_949285105.1 uncultured Mycoplasma sp.
ATTGTTAGAAACATCTCTAGAATTTTGATCGTGTTTTTGATAACCCATATGTTCATCAAATTCAGCATCTAAAGTAGATTCAATAAAATGTTTTTTAATCTTACCAATTAGCTTGTTTAAATCTAACATAGATTCAACACCACTGTTTTTTAATAATTCTTGTATATTTAATTCATCTTTGTTTTCTGGTTTTCTTGATATAACTCACTCCTAAAATTTATTTTAAACTTTTTTCTAAGAATGAGTTTCTCCAAAAAATGAGACAGTACCGTTCATGATCGTTTAAATATTATTCATTGTATATTTTTCTTTATTTCAAAGTATATTTAAATGTTTTTCTTTAATGATAGATTTTTATAAGCGTTTATAAATGGTACTATTAATTATTGTAATTTTAGCAGTAAGCAGTTATAAGCAAAATAAAAGAATTACATACTTTTTTTGAGCTTTCACTTCTTTTGTAAATCTAGGGAGATGTTCAGCATTTATTTTTTATTATATAAACATATTACTAATATAAAATTTTTTTTTATTTTTTAAATAACTTATATTTTTCTCTAATAATTCAATTTCTTTATCTAAAAGTGACAAGAATTTGCTAATTTTCATTTGTTCTAAAATTCCTGGATTAACCACTTTTATTTTTTCTAAATCTGATTTCTGTATGTTTGGAAGAGCTCCACCAACTCTCAACCTCATTATTTGTTTTTCTTTTGATTTAAGATAAAAATATAAATATTTATTGTCAATTTTAGGATCGAATACTTTTACTGTAAATAAATGTCCACCGGCTCAAAACTTTTTATCATTTCATTTACAAAATCCGCACGATTCACCACCTTCGCTTATAGAAATGGTATCCTCATGTTCATTATAATTATCAAGAAAACCAGATGGGTTAATCCCTCCGTTTTGATAATAGTATTTTCCATTCTTGGATAAATCACTATTATTTATTTGCTCACCTTTTTTTAACTTTGATATCGAATATAATAAGTTTTCTTCAAATTTAACACCATCACAGAATTCTTTAAATCTCAAAAAACTTAAATGAGTGTTTGAAAAAAACAGTTTGTTTAAATAATACTTCTTTTTTAGTAGACACAACTGTAGTTTCCTCTCCCATAATTCGATGTGTTTATCTATCAATCTGAAAAATAAAAATATTTTTTTCTTTTCCTCAATAGAAAAAGGGATATAAAAATATATATGATTAAGCTTATCTTTTGTTATTGAATTTATTGTCGAAGAATTATCTAATTGAATGTATCTTTTTCATCTGTTGGTTTTAAGCAAAGGATAAACAATAGGATCATAATTTCTAAAGACCATCATAAAACCACCAATCAAGTAATCATTATATACATTTTCTATTAAGCAATTTTTTCCTAAAAGATTTTTAGATCCGCTATTAGAACATATCAATATATCATTCACTTTAAGAAAAAATTTTTGTTTTACATTATCAATATTGATCCTTACGAAATTACTGTTAATAAATTTGTCTGAATTTATGTTATTGGCCCTAACAACAAAATATTTACCATTGTCATTTAAGTCATTCGAGTCATATGTTATTCCTGTAACTATATCTGCTATTTTTGTTATTTTTGATTTTACTCAATTATCATTAAAACCCTTAAACCTTAAAAAAGGTAAAGTAAATTGTAATTTTATCATCCAATATTCTCCTTGTTTTTTAAACATGTAATATAATATTCATTATTTTCAATTAACACATTTAATTCATGCGTCGTTCTAGTTAAAAGTGTATAAATCTCATCATGGTAAACATTTGAAATGTTTTTTTCAAAAAAATCGGTTGGTAATATTAAATAATTTTTAAAATATTCTTTAGAGATAACATGATAACAATTATAAATATATAAATTATTTAAATACATAAAATCATCACTTAATGAACTTATATTAAAAAATTTATTTTTTTTAGCTACATCCTTTGAAAAACGTTTTATTGCAAAACTATTAATATTATAAACTGAATAATTTGATAAAGTTGAAATCAAAAATTTTTTATCTGTATCACTAAAGTATTTTTGAAAAAAAGCATCAGAATCATTGAAAATATTTAAAACATAATTTGACTTAGTTGTTTTTGGCCTTTCTTTTGATAAACCAAAAGTATACATTATTCTTCTAATGTCATCTTCCTCAAATCTGAAATTTTCTTTCAGTTCTCATTCGAAAATTGCATCTTTATTCAAAAAATTATTTTTTATTATTAAATCTTTAATCAAGTTTAATCCAATATCGTATTGCTTGTTTACTTTTTGATTATCATCGCCTATTAAAATAACTTTTTTATTACTTATTAAGATTTTTCTCAATATATCCAAGTCTCTTTCTCCTAACCTTTGGGCTTCATCAATAATAAATAGTTTGGTTTCTTCAATTTTTTCATCACTTAGATCTCTAATAGATGAACGAATTTTATCTAATAAATGATTTTCTTTTAATTTATCAATATTTTTTTCAATATAACAAGAATGAAAATTCTTGTTTAAAAAAATCAATAATGGATTTTGATCTAAAAACTTCTTAAACAGATATTTTGACAAGATTGTTTTTCCTGTTCCAGCTCCGCCTTTAATCATAATTAATTTTTTACTATTATCATTAACATTGTCAATTAAATTATTTATATTTTTATATGACAAATTTTGAAATAATTTTTCCTCTTCGTTTTTTAATAGATCTCTATTTCTTTTTAAATGAAGTAACAATGAATCTATTTTTTCAGATTTAATTGTTTCTGAGCTTAACCATTTATAATCTTCTATATTTTTTTTGATATATCTTGTTTCTGAACACTCATCAAATTCATAAAATATAAATTCAACATTATCTTCGATTTGAATAATTAAACACAGATGCAAATTAAAACAATTAGTGTCTATCCAGTTAATGATGCTAAAAAATTGCGATAGCTTTTTGTGAATGATACAATTTTTCTCAAATTTCCTTTTACAAAAATTGTATTTTTTGAATTCCATGAAGAAAATATTTATCTTGTCATTTTTTCTAACAATAAAAATTGAATCAAAAATTTTTTCATTTTTTTGTCCTTCAATATCTATGCCGTATTCAAGATAAAATTTAATACCATCTTTGATATTTATTTTATTTGAAAAGAAATTTACAAACTCCTTGTCCTCATTAATTTTGTTATCAAATTTAGAAGCATCTCATGGATAAATATAACAATTTTCTTCATAAAAATTTTTTCCATCAATTAACAACATTTCAACATTTGAATTAATTAATTTGCTCATTAACTAGTCTCCACCAATTCAGAAACCATTTCTTCTATTTCTTTTTCAGTTTTAGCTATTTCTTCATTTATCTTTTTAAGTTCTTCATTTACTGCTTTTATATCAATTTCTTCTTCATCTTCAAAAGTGTCAACATATCTTGTTATATTAAGGTTATATTCATTTTCAACAATTTCACTTAACTGAACATTTCTAGAATATTTTTCAATTTCTGTTCTATTTATATAAGTGTCAACGATTTTGTTAATATTTTCTTCAGATAAAATATTTTGATTCTTACCTTTTTCAAATTCTCTACTAGCTTCAATAAACAAAATTGAATCATCTGGTTTTCTATCTTTTCTAAAAACCATAATACAACTAGGTATTGATGTTCCATAAAAAATATTTGATGGTAAACCTATAACAGCATCTAATCAATTTCTGTTTTTAATTATGTATGTTCTAATAGTTTCTTCAGCAGCACCTCTAAAAAGTACTCCGTGAGGAACAACTGTAGCCATTATTCCATTATCTGATAATTGATACAACATATGTTGTATAAAAGCATAATCCATTTTAGATTTTGGTGCTAATTTACCATATTCACTAAATCTTGGATCACTCATCATTTTTTCAGGAGCATCTCATGGAAGCGAGAATGGCGGATTAGCTACAATTACATCAAACTTTAATTGATTTCCATTATCATCATGCAAATGAGCTGGATTCAATATTGTGTCATCGTTTTTTATGTTAAATTCATGGAATTGTTTTCCTCTTAAAAACATGTTCATTCTGGCTAAGTTAAAAGTTGTATCTTTTATTTCTTGACCATATAAAACACCAACCTCAGCATTTTCAGCAATTTGAAGTAATAATGATCCAGAACCACATGTTGGGTCATATGCATTTTTAAGTTTTTTGTTTTTACTTGTAACAATTTTTGCAAGTATTTTTGATACCTCTTGTGGAGTATAGAATTCTCCAGCTTTTTTACCTGCTGACTTTGCAAAATTAGCTATTAAATGCTCATAAGCATCACCTAATATGTCAATTTGTGCATCATCATAAGAAAATGAAATTTCAGAAAGCTTTAAAATAACATGGCTTATTGTTTTGTTTTTAGCATTTTCAGAGTTACCTAATTTTGAAGAAGCTATATTGATATCGCTAAACAAATCTTTAAATTGATCTTCAGAATTTGTTCCATAACTTGATTTTTCAAGTTCTTTTAAAGATGTTTCAATTAATGATAAAACCATTTCATTATTTTTTATTTTTTCAACTCACGTTTGAAAAAGAAATTCTTTTTTTATGAAATAACCAAGGTTATTTGCCAATTCGTTATCTAATTCTTTTTTTAAGTCATCATTTTCATCTAATTCTAAATATTTTTTGTTATCATTTTTTAACTCTAAATCTGCAGCATTTACAAATTTTTCACTTAAATATTTATAGAATATAAAACCCAGTATGTAGTTTCTATATTCAGATGGATCCATTGTTTTTCTTAATTCATCACAGATAGAATCAAGTTTTGTATATAATTCATTTTTTTGTTTAATAACGTTCATTTTAAATTACCTCATCTTTTCTTAAATATAAAAAATTTTCAAAATAATATTCATCATCTATTAAAATTAAAAAACTTTCAATTTCATCACTCAATTTTTTTCTTTCTAGAAAACCTAATTTTTCTTTTATAGTTTTCTTAATTTCTTCTCTATAAAATTCAATAGGTTTGTTTTCTCTAGTTTTTTTAACAATTATTTCTCACATCATTGGATAATCAAGATTGTGTTCTTTTGCATATTCAAAAATCTTGTTTTCCACTTTTTTGATTTTAAATTCATTATACGCATCTGAAATATTTTTATTTTTTCAGTCAATATCTTCTTGCAACATTTTTTCTTTTCACTCGTTAATGAACATTTCAATAAGTTTAGACTTAGAAGAAATTCCTTCTTTTCGAATTTTTTCAATTATTTTTTCTACTTTAAACAAGAATTCCTCTTTGTCTAAATATCTGTTCTTAAGTTTTTCAAGAGTATTAAAAATATAATCATTATTTATTTCATCAACTTTAAAAATTTCAAGCTCAAAGTCTATAGAATCTAAAACTGATACTTTGTTTGCATCTTTTTTATTTTTTCTATATATTTCAATTTGGATTTGACGATAGTTTTCCAATTCATTTGGTGATATATTTATTTTATTATCATCATATTCAATAAAGTTTTTAGCTAATAACAAAATTTTATTAAGTTCTTTCATTAATACAACAAAATCTTTTTGTTGTATTTCACTAGTTTCATTTGCTATATCACTATGTGTTGGCCATCTATCTTTTATTTGTTTTATACAGTTATTAATCTTTTTATACAATTCATCTAATGAATCTTTTACATATATAGCATCTGCTGATTTTTCACTATTATATAGACACAATGCATCATCTACATCTTTTTTAAATGTTCTAAATGATACAACATTTGCTGTTGTTTTTGAGCTTATTGATGTTCTATTTGCTCTTGAAATAGTTTGAATTAATTCATAACCTTTTAAAGTTTTGTCTAGATATATTGTATTAATTCATTGTGAATCAAAACCTGTTGTTAACATTCTAACAACAATAATTATTTGGATAGTTGTACTTTGTTCTTTTAATTTATTTTGTACATTAGTTGAATAACCTTTAAAGTCATCAATGCTACAATTAGCATCATTATAGATTTGATTGTAATCATTGATTATTTT
The DNA here is from genome assembly GCA_949285105.1 of uncultured Mycoplasma sp. GTDB lineage: Bacteria > Bacillota_I > Bacilli_A > Mycoplasmatales > Mycoplasmoidaceae > Malacoplasma. The sequence goes on from CASDXH010000003.1 coordinate 6,033, forward strand.
GCTTAATTCTATTTTTGCATTTTTTGCCTTTTCTTTATCTAATCTTTCATCATTTATATTTTCATCATTGCTTGATGTAAATAAAGTAGCAACATTTATATCAGGGTATTTTTCTCTAAATTTTCAATAGTATTTGACAGCCGATTCAATGTCTTTAACAACAAGCATAGACTTAAAATAATTATTAATTGTTTTAGATTCATTGTTTTTTGCAATAAAATCGACAATTTTGTCCACATAATTGTCAGACTTAAAAAACTCTTCAAGATCAAGACTTTCAGCTTCTATATCATTACCAATTGTTAATTTTTCTTTAGGGCCTTTAACATATTCAATTAGAAAACCTAAAACATTTTTATCGTTAATAGCATGTTTCATCAAATACTTATGCAAACATTCACCAAATATTTGATCTGTAGTCATAAAATTTTTGTTATTGTGTGCAAATATCGGAGTTCCAGTAAAACCAAACATTCTTGATCTAGAAAATGTTTTTCTCAATAATTTATGCATGTCTCCAAATTGACTTCTATGACATTCATCAATGATAAAAATAATATTTTTATTTTTATCTAAATTTTTTTCTTTTTTTATTAGTCGATCCATTTTTTGCATCGTTGTTACAATCATTCTTTTACTTGGATCTTTAAGTTGATTTGTTAGATCTCTAATGTTTTCCACATCTTCTATTTCATCTCAATTTTCACCTAAAAATTTTTGAAACTCCTCTGTAGTTTGATTATTAAGATCTAATCTATCGACTAAAAATATTACCTTATCAATATCTTTTCTTGATTCTAAAACTTGAACAGTTTTAAAAGAAGTCAATGTTTTACCACTACCAGTTGCATGTCATATAAAACCATTTAATTTGTTTCTTTCATCAATATTTTCTATGGTTTCATTAAATGAATTTGTGTCATCAATTTTTTTAATAATTGATTCAACTGCATAAAATTGATATGGTCTTAGTATCATTAACCTTTTATCTTTTTCGTTTATAACCATATAATTACTTATCATTTTAAATAATGTATCAGCATTTAAAAATGATTCAGCAAATTCAACAACATTTGTTGATATGGTATTATTTTTATCTGTTCAATTAAAAAGGTTTTTGGTTGAATTAAAATTCTTATTACTAGTTGAATCATTATTAGAACAATATTTTGTAATTACATCATTAGATATTATAAAAATTTGAACAATCTTAAAAACATTAAAATCAAATACTTGGTCTTTGTATCTGATAATCTGTTTATATGCATCCATTACGTCTACATTTTTCTTTTTTAGTTCAATTTGAACAACCGGGAAACCATTAAGAAAAATAGTTAAATCACTTCTGCTATTACCTTTTATTAAGTCATTTTTATTTTTATGAATAATTTGTCTAGAAAATTCAAAAACATTGTTTTTGGTATTATTTTTGTCAAAGCATGATAACCTATAATTTCGATTATTATTTTTCTGAATTAAGAAATGATCTCTAAATCTTTTTGCATTTTCAAATACGGTTGAATTACTTATTTTATCAATGATAAATTTTTGAAAATCATTTTCATCTAATGATATATTATTCAATTCATTGCTATTTAATCTTTCTAAATGATGTTTTATATTTCGGTTCACATCATTAATATCTTTAATATCATTTGTTCTATCAGAATAACCAAGTTCTTTTAATTTTTCTATTAGTTTTTCTTCAAGTGAATTTTCAGATTCTACATAATAATTCATTACAATACCCCTAATATCTAATTATTTTTTTATATTGGTCTATTAGTATTTTCTTTTTTTCTATTAAAGATGCTAATTTTGTAAGTTTATAAAAAAGATTAGTTTTTAAGTCTGATAATGTTGAATCATCATAGCTTATTTCCTTGATGTATGAAATTTTTACAAAGTTCATTAGGTTATTACCCTCCTTTTTACTAATAATTTTTTTTATTGAATCACTATTATTTAAGTATGCTCACAAATCAGTTGGACTAATACTATTACTTTTTTTTCTAATCACACAATACTGTGATGGTATTAAGTAGTTATTATTCTCTATCTCAAAATCTATGTATATAAACTTTAAAGGGAACATTAACTTTACAACTATATCTCCTTTCCTTATAAAGTTCGATTTGTCTAATTCTTTTGCGAAAAGACCTACACTCTCGTTAAAATCTTCTCTACTAGAAATTAGTATTTTAGATGTATCAATTCTCATAATTTTATGTTTAATATATTTAACATCATGAGCTACTTTTGATTTGTTATTATTTTCATCAACAAACCTACTAACACCTAAAAAAACATCGAAATTACTTTCTATTTTTTTAATACTCATGACTATATAATACGCTAAAAATAAAAAAAATAAACAATTTTTTTGTTTTTTATATAAAAAACAAAAAAATATTGTAAAAAATGTTATGTTTTTTAATTACTATATTAATAATAAGTCGTTTTTTCAGATTCTTAATAAAGAAAATAACTTATTTAAGATTATTTTAGGTCTATAAATAATTTAATATTAAAAATAATATTTTGATATATATGTATATATTAAAAATGATTATCATGAATTCCAAATATATTTAAATAGTTAGAATTATTTCATAGAAGCCTATTAATATTATTTATAATCAAGTGAGCTAGTGTGGCGGTTTTTGGAGAAACTCGTTTTTAGGTTATCTTTTAAATCGCCTGATAACAACTATTTTATATCACACAATCTATTTGGGAATAATATAGTTAGTTGATTTAATATTTGAAGTCATTTGTGAACAGCTCTTGAATCATAATCTTCTTGAATTTTGATCTTTAATTCTAGAGATGTTTCTTTCATGCTTTTTAACAATCTTTGGTTCAAATGTTGACAGTTGTTCTCTTGGAACTTTAATATGAATTTTTCCATTATCAGTTAATATTGTCTTCTTAGTTTTTCCTTTTTTATAATTGTTAAAAACATCTCTAGAATTTTGATCGTGTTTTTGATAACCCATATGTTTATCAAATTCAGCATCTAAAGTAGATTCAACAAAATGTTTTTTGATCTTACCAATTAGTTTGTTTAAATCTAACATAGATTAAACGCCACTATTTTTTAATAATTATTGTATATTTAATTTGCCTTTGTTTTTTTGTTTTTTTAACATAACTCACTTCTAAAATTTGTTTTAAACTTTTTTCTAAGAATGAGTTTCTCCAAAAAATGAAACAGTACCTTTAAATATCATATTCATTCCTTGTCAATTTAACTATTATAAAACAACTAAAATAACATAATGACATTTTTAGCATTTAATGTGATGCTACAAAGAGCCTTTTTTTCATAATTAATTATTGCAAGTTTATTAGATACCAATATACTATATTTTAATGTACAAAATCATGCGATTTTTTATTTTCTTAATTTAGAGCGTGAAAATTAAGATATTATATAAATGGTTATTTGCTTAGATTAACCAAAGAGTATTATTATATAGGAGAAATATGAAATTTATAGAAAGCGCAAAGAAACTAAAGAAATTATATGGAATTTCTATAGCTTTAAGTGTTTTTTGACTTTTATTTTTAATTCTATTCAGTGTTTTTTCAACTATTGCAGCGGCTTCAGCTATTTATGATGATGTTACTACACTAAAAGGTTATCAAGCAGCAGCAAGTGCATTTGTAATTATATTTGTAATTTCATTATTAGCTAACATTGTAGTTTTAATTATTTGTTTAGTTAAATCATTAACTCTTGAAAACAAGAATGATACTAATGTGTTGATAAGTTCAGACTTTACAACATTAAAAGTAATATCAATCCTTTCAATCTTTTTTGGCGGATTATTATTAAGCATAATTTCTTACTTTGTTGTAAAAGGATTGATAGACAGGGCTAACAATGGACCAGTAACTAATGTAACTGGAAGTACAACAACTAACAACGTTACAACAAACAACCCAAATAATAATTCAAATGGAAATTCTGAAGATAAAGTTTCTAAAGTAACCCAAGCTGCAGATTTATATAAGCAAGGTTTAATAACAGAAGAAGAATATAAAAAAATAAAAGAAGAAACATTAGGTTAAAGATATCTAAAGATATCTTTTTTTAATGTCATAAAAGACTAAAGAATTTATCAATTAATTTGGATCTTTATATGTAAATAAAAAAATACTCCTTTGCGGAGTATTCAAGAATTATTTATTTAACATTACATTGTGAAGAAATTTTTTGAATTCTTCAGGTTGATGAATTGCAAACTCAGAAAGCATTTTTCTATTAATTTCAATTTTCTTAGCTTTTAATTGAGCCATAAATTTAGAGTAAGTGTATCCTTCACTTCTTACAGCAGCATTAATTCTAGCAATTCATAATTTTCTAAAGTCTCTTTTTTTGTTTTTACGATCTCTATAAGCATATTGAGATGCTTTAATTACAGTTTGTTTAGCATTTCTATATGAACTATGATTTACACCTCAAGTACCTTCAGCTTTTTTTAATCATCTTTTTCTTCTTTGTCTAGTTGTTGACCCTGATGTAGTTCTCATTTTTTATTTCTCCTTAAAATTAAATTAATTGATCATATCTTCTTTTGTCTGAAGCACTAACTAAAGTATCTTTTCTTGAGTGTCTTTTTTGTTTAGTTGTTTTATTGTGAGCAAGGTGAGATCTGTAAGCATGTTTTCTTTTTAATTCTCCAGTACCTGTTTTGCTCATTCTTTTAGAAACAGCTTTTTTAGTTTTTTGTTTTACTTTCATAAAGACTCCTATTTTTTATTGTTTGGTATTAGAAATGATTCATATTGAACACCACTTGCTTTTTTAAGCGGGGATTGAACAATTGCTTTATCGCCCACAAGAGAAATAAATTTTTCATACACTTCAAAGATTTGATCAGTTTTAGTTCCAATTCTTCCATAAGCTAAAACTACAAATCTAATTCTATATCCGCTATCAAGTCATTTTTTAGCGTTTTCAACTCTAACATTTAAATCATGTGTACCAATTACTGGTTTAACTTTTATCTCTTTATTTTTTACTTGAACTTGATTCTTTTTAGATTCTTTATTTTTCTTTTTAGATTCATAAATGAACTTACCATAGTCTATTATTTTAGCTGTTGGTAAATCACCACTAGAAAATAAAACCAAATCCAAGTCTTTTTGTTTTGCAAGCTCTAAAGCTTCATCTTTTGACATAGTTCCAAGTTTGTTACCCTTGTCATCTATGACAAGTAAAGTTTTTTCTCTAATATCCTCATTCAAAACAAATTTGTTTTTCATACGATTCCTTAAAATTTTAACTTGTATAAAGAAATAAACATACTTAATGTTGTACACAAAAAGTATGTTTAACAAAACAGAATTAATAATTGATTTAATACTATGTAATTCTAAGCTTTTAACCTATTCTCTATAAACATTTAAGAATCAGGTGAGTTAACACTACTTTCTTTATACAAAATAATTATATCAAAAACCATGGCTATGTATCTATTTAATTTGTGTGTTAAATACTTATGTCATTTCTGAGTGATTTTGTTCAACTAAATGAAATTAACTAACATAAGTAAAAATTAAAAGCACTGTACATTAACATCAATAATAAATTTAAAAATAATTTGTTTATGACTTATATAATATTATTGTGCAATTGAAAGGATTATATATGAAATTAAATGTAACAATAGAAATTCCAAAAAACTCAAAAATTAAATATGAATACGATAGAAAAACAAATCAAATATCTGTAGATAGGATCTTATATGGTTCAAGCGCTTATCCTATGAACTATGGTTTCATTAAAGAAGCTTTAGATTGAGATGGTGATGAACTTGATGCATTAATAGTTAGCGATCAAGAATTCCTACCAGGTGTTATTGTGCCCGTAAGAGTTATTGGTGCAATGGAAATGATAGATGGTGGAGAAACTGATACAAAATTAATCACAGTTATAGATTGTGACCCAAGATATAAACACATTAGTAAGTTAAGCGATCTTAATGAACACTTATTACTTGAAGTAAAAGATTTCTTTCAATGTTATAAAAACCTACAAAATAAAACAGTTGTTATTAAAGGTTTTAAAGACGAAAAATGAGCTCAAAAAGAATACCAAGAATGTGTTGAATTAATGAATAAGTATGGAAAAATGGATAAAGATGAATTTGTTTCAAAAATGAAAAAAGAGCATCCAGAAAAATATACAAAATAATAAAATATTAGCACTTAATAAATTAACAATAGTTTTCAACTAATATTGCTAACAGATAAAGTTAATAACTATCTGTTAGTTTTTTATTTATATTTAAACTTAATTTATATAATTAATATAAATGAAAAAACTAATTATTATTGTTGGATCAACAGCAAGTGGAAAAAGTTCTTTGGCACTTAAAATTGCCAAAGATTTTAATCTTTCAATTATTAATGCTGACGCATTCCAAGTTTACAAAGAACTAAATGCTGGAATAAACAAACCTACAATACAAGAATTAAAAGAAGTGAAACACTTCTTCATCAATTCAAAAAGTATATATGATGAATGACACTTAAAGAAATTTAAAGATGAAGTATATGAGTTAATTGATAACTCAAAGGAAAATGTTTTTGTTGTATGTGGTGGTTCAAATTTATACATTGATTCAATTATAAAAAATTATCATCTAGTAGATGTTGATGAGACTTTACAATATATAAATTTTACAAATGAGCAGCTTTATGAAAGGTTAAAAAAATTAGATAGTGAAGAAGCAAATAAAATAAGTGTTAATAATCGTAAGAGATTAGAACAAGCACTAAGAATAATTGAGTCAAACAATAACCAAAAAAAATCAGAAATGGATAAAAACAACTTTGATCAAAAATATAAATATATTTTAATAAGCACAAAAATCCCAAGAGAATCTCTATATCAAAAAATTAATTCCAGAGTTTTGGAAATGATTAATTTGGGTTGAAAACAAGAAGTAAAAAGTTTATTGGAAAAAGATCAAAACATTATGGAACTAAACTCTTTGAAAGCGATTGGTTATAAAGAGGTCTATGATTCAATAATTAATGACAAAGATATTGATATAGAATCAATTCAAAAGAAAACTAGAAACTACGCCAAAAGACAAATAACATGAATCAAAAATAAGTTCCAAGTTAATATTGAATTTGATAATTCAAATTATCAAGAAATAAAAAAATATGTGAAGGATTTTATAAATGAGTAATACTGAGCACCTATACATCCATGTCCCCTTCTGTAAGCACATATGCACATATTGTGACTTTGTTAGAAAAATACCTTCTTCCCAAGATGAAGTTAAAAACTATCTTAATAAAATAATTAGCGAAATAAACTCATTTAATAACAAGTGTAAAACTATTTATATTGGTGGAGGCACACCAAACTTTTTATCAAATGAAAATTTAAATTTGTTGTTATCTTCACTTCAAAAAAATTTAGATAAAGAAACAGAATTTACAATCGAACTAAATCCAGAATTTGTAACAGAATCACAAGTGCAAATTCTCAAAAAAAATAATATTAACCGTGTTTCTCTTGGGGTACAAACCACAAATGAAAATATTCTTAAACTTCTAAATAGGAAACATACAAATAAAATTGTTGAAGAATCAATTAAACTTCTTCACAAGCAAAACATAAATAATATTTCATGTGATTTTATTTACAATTTACCATTACTTAAAATATCAGATATAAATAATTCAATTAAATTCCTTAAAGACAATAATATAAAACATGTTTCATTTTATGCTTTAGAAATAAAAGATGGTTCAATAATGAATAAAAGAAATGAAACAATTGATGTAGATAATGAAGAAGATCAACTTGAATACATTGAAAAAGCCATGGTAGATAATGGATTTAAAAGATATGAAGTTTCTAATTGATCAACAAATCAAAAGTATCATTCTAAGCACAACATTGCCTACTGAGATTTAAAAGAATGAAAAGCTATTGGAATTGGAGCGTATGGTTTTGAAAATAATATTTACTATCACAATGATGGAGATTATTTAAATTACAAAAGAATAGATCAAAATTGAAAACAACAAGATACTTATTTATACATAATGATGATGGGCCTTAGAAAAATAGAGGGGATAGATTTATCTATTGAAATAAATAATAAAGCATATGAACATTTTAAAGAAAAAATTAATCATTCTCTAATCACAGTTAAAGACAATAAATTGAAAGCAAATAATGTTAATTTATTAAATGATATTCTTATAGACTTAATAGATTAAAAAACCAAAAGCTAATAGCTTTTGGTAATTTTTATCTGTCTTTTATTTATATCTTACAAATTATTAAAGTATACCTAAGTTCATATTAGTTCTTGATGGATATTTCGATAATCTTAAAAATCCATTATTTTTTGTGTAAGAACTATAGTTTTGTTTAGTTGATGAATCATCAGTAGATTTTGCACTAGCTACTTGATAAACTCCAATTGCACCCTGTATTAAAGAAACAACCGCTTGGATTAATAGTGATACTATAATTCCAACAGCTCATCAGTTAAATCCAACTTTGATTTCATGTTTTTCATCTAGTGTTAATTTAGTCATTATTTTCTCCTTGTAATAGTAATTTATTTTTTATATATTCTCTTTTACCTCCCAATAAGTTAATACCCGTGTGAAAGAGAAACTATAAAAAAATCCAAAAAATTTGGAATTTTAGAAATTATTCACTATTATCAAGAAATTAACATAAAGTTTTTAAATATTTCTAATAGGTGGTCTACAGTTCTTTCAAAACATTTAAATATTAAAGAAATATTAAAATACATATCAATTGATTCATCAGAATTCAAGTTATTTTTCTTAATCATACCCTTAACAAATTCTTTATAAAAAATTCTGTACTCTAAAGCATCTTTTTTTATTTCAGTTTCATATTCATTAACACTATCTGAACTCACAACATTAATTATTTTTTGAAAAAATAAATTAGATTTTTTTAAAAGCAATGGAATAGAAGATCTCATGTTCAAAGATAAAGGATATTTATTAATTCACTTTGCAACATTATATGCATACTGAGAAATTCTCTCATTATCCTTAATAGAATAAAGGATTGCAATTATAAATCTTAAGTGAGATGCCCTTGGTTGGTCTTTAGAAATAATTCATATAGAGTCATCTCTAATATCTCTTTTTAAATCATTAATTCTTGTTTTCAATTCCAAAAAGTCTTCAAGTTTTTCTTCATCTATTGGAATATTATTTACAAGACAGTCATATAGTTTTTCATGCAGAGACTGTGTTTGTTTTAAAAGATCAATAAAGTTTTCTTTTAATTCAATTTCAGATTTTTCTAAGCTTAAAAAATTTATTGCCATAATTATCCAATCCTTCCATTCACATAATCTTTTGTTTTTTGTTTTTTAGGGTTCATAAATATATTTTTAGTTTTACCAGATTCGATTATTTGTCCGTTGAAAAAGAAGACAGTTTCATCACTAATTCTTTGGGCTTGAGCCATTGAGTGAGTAACAATTACAATTGTATAGTTTTCTTTAAGTTCCATAATTAGTTCTTCAATCTTGCTTGTAGCAATTGGATCAAGCGCAGATGTAGGTTCATCCATTAATAAAACCTTGGGAGATAAAGCAATTGCTCTTGCAATACACAATCTTTGTTGTTGACCCCCAGATAAACCAGTTGCTAAATCATCTAAGTTATTTTTAACTTCTTCTCATAAAGCAGCTTGCTTTAATGACTTCTCAACAATTTCATCTAATAATTTTTTATCCCTAATTCCTTGTGATCTTAATCCATATGCTATGTTGTTATAAATTGACATTGGGAATGGCGTTGGTTTTTGGAATACCATTCCAATGTTACTTCTTAACTCAAGTACTGATGTTTTTTTTGAATATATGTTTTCTTTATTAAAGTAAATATCTCCACTATATGAAACATTATCAGTTAAATCGTTCATTCTATTTAGCATTCTTAAGAAAGTTGACTTACCACAACCTGATGGTCCAATAAAAGAAGTAACTTTATTATGCTTTATATTTAAATTGATATCAAACAAAGCTTGCTTAGCTTTATTGTTGTATCAAAAGTTAAAGTTAACTACCTCAAAAGCATTTTCATCATTAAAGTCTTCTTTAGTATCACTTGTGATAATGTACTTATTATTTTTTCTTTTAAACAAACTTATAAATTTATTTGTCTTCTTTTGTTCCATTTTTAAGTCTCTTTCTTTTATTTCTTTTTAATTTTATCTTTCATTCAAACATATACAAATGTTATTTTATCATCAGCATATTTAATTATTTTTTTATAGTTTGGAACTATATAGTATCCAATAAATATCAAACCTAAAACTAAAAGTAAAGTTACTAATGCTACTTCATACATAATGTTAGTACTGTTAACTAAATCAATGTTAAATAATTGTGCATAAATTCTTGTAGTTAATGTTTGTCCTGATCTATCAAGAGATATAGTAGATGAACTTGTAAGACCAGCTGTTAAATATAATGGGGCTGTTTCACTTAGAACTCTACCTATCGATAATATTGTTGTAGATACTATACCTGTAACAACACTTGGTAATATAATCTTAGTTATTAATTGTAATTTAGAAGTTCCTAATGCTAGCGCATTAGTTCTAATTTCTGTTGGTATTTGTACAAGAATTTGTTGAATGCTTCTAGTAAAACTTGGAATAATTACAAGAACAATTGTTAAAGCCCCAGCAATTAAAGAATATCCTCTAGTGCCACCACTAGTTATTCCAAGCGTTTCAATAAAGAATATTAAACCAAACATACCAAACAATATTGATGGAGTTGATCCAAGACAATCCAAAAAGAAATTAACCGAAGCTTTGAATACTTTATTTTTACTATACTCTGTTAAATAAATTGCTGTTAGTAAAGCTATTGGTAAAGAAATAAATATAGAAACAATTATGATTAATAAAGTATTTAAAAAAGCTTGTCCTGTTGTATTTTTTGTATATTGCAAAACAGTTGATGATGGCAATCCTCAAGCATATAATCCGTTAGTAATAATATCTAGTATTAACCAAGCCAAAAATGCAAAACAAATTAATACTGAAACTATCTCTCACATTAATTTATACCAAGTATAAAGGTTAGCTAATTTATAAGATTCTGTTCTTTTTCTAGTGTATAAAATGATTTGCTCTGGAGTTTGAAGTTTTGTTTTTCTACGATATGAGAAACAAATATAATCAAATGCATTTGCTATTGAATTTGGAATAAGCATAAAGCTATCAACCAAGAAATTAATAGTATTATCTATTCATTTAAATTTATGTTTTCTATTTTTTTTATTTTTAATTATGAATAAAACAATTAAGTTGAACATCATTATGAAAATAAATAATATAAAACCAAACGAAAATAATAATGATCTTGTTGTTTCGTTAGCATTCTCACCAAACATATTTGTTGAGATAACAACTGATATAGTTTTTAAATCGCTAGTTAACACACCAATTAATCCACTACTTAAAACATCAGAATAGCGGCTCTCGTTTTGCAATATCATTGATAGCGCCATTGTTTCACCAATAGCTCTACCCATAGCAAGAATAACACCAACAATTATCCCATTTCTTGCAGCTTTTTTATAAACCTTATATATTGCTCTTGTTTTTGTATTCCCCATTGTAATTGGATTTGTTAATAAATTATCATCTACACTTTCAAGAGAGTTAATCGTCATAGCAATAATAGTAGGTAAAACCATGAATGATAACATAATTGAAGCATTGATAATAGAATAAGAACTTATTCCAAAAAACTTCATAATTTCACCAAGTGATATTGATGCAAATAAACCAAATATAACAGAAGGAATTCCTGCAAGCGTTTCGCTAATTATTCTAAATATTTTTCTATATTTCTTTTTGATTCTAAATTTAATAAAAACAGATGTTTTTATTCCAATTGGAACAGCAATTAATAAAGATATAATTGTGGTTAATAATGTTGAAGAAAAGGGCAGTCAGAAAGAAACACCTGTAGCTTTGCCATCTGAAATATTAAAGTTATTGGAAAACAATATGTTTTCAATTCCATAGTATTGGAATCCAACTATTGATTTGTAAAGAATAAAACCAATAATAGCGAATAAAACCAAACCCATTAGAAGAGAAACAACTAGAGTTGTTTTCTCGGTTATGAAGTCAAAAACAATTCTCTTCTTTTTTGCATCTTTATTCAACTGTTCTTTTTTTGAAAACATCCTCATTATTTAGAAACCCCATATCATTCATTTTTAAAATCATTATACTGATATTTAATAATGTCTGAATTTTTAAAATCAAAAAATGTTTTTTGATCAACTTGACTTCACTCAGTTATAGAAGAAAAATCTTTTTTACTTATCATTTTTAATTTATCTTCATCACTTACAACAGCATACCCTGAATTTTTAATTAATTCTTTTGCACGATTATCTGTTAAGATTCATCATAAAAAATCCTTTGTTGCTTGATTTGAATAAAGTGTAGATATCATTGTGTTCAAAGGAGATGATCATAAATAAGAACCATTAGAAACATTTTCTATAGAAGCATCAACTACTTTTTTAGTTAATTTTTTATCTTCTACTTCCATCTGAGCAACTTTAAAACCTTTACTATGAATTACACTTAAATTCTTTTCTACAAACCCTAGTGATAAATAAATAATCGAACCAACCTTATCATCTGAACTAACTCTATTTCAAGATTCAACATTTGATTCATTAGTATTAACAACATGAGATCCTAAATATTTACCAGTAGACAAAGCTCTTTTCACATCCTCTGGATTTAAACTATTTTGTTCACCCCATGTTTTTCATCCTTGATTAGTAGTCAAAGAAGATTGATCTAAAAATGAAGTGGCAGTTCCAGAAGCATTAGCACCTCCGGTTCTAGCATATGATGTCATAACTATATTTGGTTCACCATTTTTTAAAAGATCTTGTAGTGTATACGTTTTAATTCCAGAAAACAAAGCATAAATATCATAAATATTAGTTTTATTTATTATTAGGTTTGAGTTAGAGTTTACAGGTTTATATACTATAGCAAGTCCATCTCACGCTAAAGTAATGGTTTTAATTCCATTATCTCTTCAAGTATTTTTATCATATGAGTTATTAGCAATTGTTGCTTTTTGTACAGAACCATAAGTGTTTTTAGATGCATTTCCAAGATCTTTCTCTAAAGTTGCTGCAACCTTCATTCCTTCACTTGAACCACCAGCTTGAGTTGTAACATCGGCATTTTTATAATCATTACCCAGAGTAGTCATTAGTGGTTGCACAGCTGATGAACCAGCTATGTTAATTGACTCAGGAGCATTTCAAGCCTTTGCAAAACCAGCTATTACACCAATAGGGGCAATAGCTAAGAAAGAATATCCAGCTATCTTAACAATTCTTTTAAATTGCATCTAATATCTCACTTTACTTATCTAAATATATGATACAAAAATATAATAAACAAAATAAAAAATATTTTTAACTAAGTAAAAAATTTATTTACCTAATTAAAAATATTTTTATAAAGTTATTTTGATTCAAGAATATAACCTTCTTTAAGAACTGTTTTTAAGTATTTGTTATTTAACTTCTTTTTTATTTGTGATATTGTGACTTCTACTATTTTTGACTTATCGTCTTCATATCCTCATATTGCTTTTTGAAGTTCTACTTTAGAAACCGGAGTCCCATTAGCCTTCATCAAATGTCTTATAATCCTATATTCTTTCTTTGTAAAATCAACTTGTGTATTCTTTAAAAAAACGATGTTAGCATCTCTATCGACAACAAAGTCACCATATTTTACAATGTTGTTAAAATACTTAGAATTTAGTACCTCGTACTTTTTAGACATTGATAGAATTTTAGCTTTAAGAATTTTAGGTTCAATTGGTGCAAGAATAAAATCATTTGATCCAGCTTTATAAATTTTTAATATATTTTCAAGATTATATAAATGAGAATAAGCTATGATATCAATTAAAACAGATTTACTTCTCACCAATTGAATCATTGCTACAGCATCATTAAAATTATCATCATCATATGACATGATAACAATGTCATATTTTAATACAGAAAGTTTTTCTTTTGCTGTATCAAAATCATTACAAGCATCTATTACAAAAAGTTCTGAATCAAGTTCTAGTTTTATAGCATCAAGAGTTTTGGAAACATCATAAATAAAAAGTATATTAGTTTTCATTTTTCTCTACAATTCTTTCGAAAAGATTTATTCCTTTTTTAACTTTTAATCCATTTACTATATCTAAATTTTCCATATTATTTAGATCTAACATTTCATTATCTAGTCCTAATTGTTGGCAGGCAAGAATTGTTGAATCTATTAATATTGGCGAAAGTAAACTTATGATTAAACGTAGTGAGTTAACCATTATGTTTAAGAATGAGTGAAGTTCTTTTATTTTGTTTTCTTTGAATAAAACTCAAGGTTTTGTGTTTTCAACATAGCTATTTACTTTATTTTCAAACTCAACAATTGCATCTACCATTTTATTTAGTTCAAATGATTCAATGTGTTTTCTAACTTCTTCTATAAGTTCATTTTTTGATTCTAAAATTTCTTCATCAAACTCTGTAAAAGTTCCTTTAAATTTTGGGACTATTCCACCATTATATTTTTCAATCATCCCAACTGTTCTACTAATTAAGTTTCCATAATTATTAGCAAGTTCAGTGTTAAAGGTTGTGATGAACTTTTCTTTTGAAAATACAGAATCATCTTTAATTGAAATTTCTCTCACTAAAAAATATCTAAAGGAATCTCTTTTATAGTTATTAATATATTCTAAAGGATCAACAACATTTCCAAGTGATTTTGACATTTTTCCTGTTGGTGTAACAATTCATCCATGCGAAACAATTTTATCTGGTAAAGGAAGGTCTAACATCTTTAGCATAATAGGTCAGTATATACAATGAAACCTTGTGATTTCTTTGCCAATCACATGGATTTTTTGACAGTCATTTGCCATTCAATATTTTTTAAATTTACTATCATCTTCTTGTTGGTAACCTAGTGCTGTAATGTAATTTGATAAAGCATCAATTCAAACATAAACCACATGATTTGGGTTTGAAGGAACTTTTATTCCTCAATCAAATGTGCTTCTTGAGATAGAAAGATCTTCAAGCTTTCCATCAGCTAGAAAATTATTAATTAATTCTCTACTTCTGTTTTCAGGAAAAATAAACTCAGCATTCTCCTTTAAGAATTTTTCTATTCAATCTTTAAAAATGCTAAGCTTTAAAAAATATGATTCCTCATTTTTTTCTATAAGTTTGTGTCCAACATTACAACATAACGAACCATCTTCATGCTTAGTTGAAGAACTTTCTGTATAGTTTTCTTCACAAGAAACACAATAAAGTCCCTTTCACATACCAAGGTATATGTATCCTTTTTTAATTAGTTGTTCAAAGATTCATTGAATTGTTTTTTTATGATAATCATATGTTGTTCTTATATACAAATCATAATCAACACCAAGTGCTCTTCAAAGAGATAAAAACATTTCGTTGTTTTTATCTACAAATTCTTGAGGAGACATATTGGCTTTTCTTGCATTTTCTTCTATTTTTTGTCCATGCTCATCAGAACCTGTTAAAAATATAGAATCATAACCGATTAATTTTTTATATCTGTTCAACACATCACAATAAGTTCCAGTAAATGCATGACCTAAATGCAATTTTCCACTTGCATAAAAAATTGGAGTTGTAATATAGGACTTAGTAAAAGACTTTTTCATTATTATTTTTCTCTTTCTTTTTTTATTGTTTTTCAATATTGTTGTTGCTTAGATTCAAACAAACTAAATTTATTATAAATGTAAAACTTTTCGTTTTTTATTTCTTTTGGTAAATAATCTTGGTCCACCCAATTGAAGTTATAGTTGTGTGGATATTTGTATCCATTAACCCCTAAATTGACTGCATTGCTATAATGATTATCACAAATGTGCTTTGGTGGAAAATAATGATTTTTTTCTACTGTGGCAATTGCTTTATCAATTGCATTAATAGCAGAATTTGATTTTGGAGATAAAGCTAATTCAATTGTTATTGCACTAAGTGGAATTCTAGCTTCAGGCAATCCTAATGCTTTGGCTGCTTCAATTGCTGCGTGTACTCTTGATGATAGTTCAGGATTAGCCAAACCAACATCCTCATAAGCTACTGCATATAGTCTTCTAAATATTGGTAGAAGGTTATTGTTTTGTAGCAGACAAGCAAGATAGTAAACAGCAGCATCAGGATCACTACCCCTTAGTGATTTATGAAATGCTGAAAGAAAATCATAATAAACAGTATTTTCAATATCGATATTTGAGCCAACGTTATTTGATAACATTTTTAAAATTGTATCTGTACTTTCTTCTTTGTAGTATTCCAATACCAAATTAATGCAAGAAAATATTTTTCTAAAATCTCCAAAGTTTGAAACTACAATTTTTTCAATTATTACTTTATCAAGATTAATTTTTTTAGTTTTTAAATATGTTGTTAACTCATCAATTATTAATTGATCATTAATTCTTTTTATTTCATATAAAAAGATTCTACTTCTAATTGCTGGATTAACAACAAAGTAAGGATTTTCTGTAGTGGTTGCAGCTATTGTTATTAAATCTTTTTCCAAATAATACAACAGTATGTCCTGTTTGTCTTTATTTAGTCTGTGAATTTCTTCTACAATAATAATTGGTTTTTCACCTGACTTTGTTTTCTGTAGTATTTCTTCAAGATCTTTCTTCTTATCAGAAGAAGAATTGAAATAATGATAATTGAGATTTAATTTTTTTAGTAGAAGTTTTATTGTTAAGCTTTTACCAGTTCCAGGTGGACCAAAAAATAAAAAAGAAATGATTGAATTATTTTCAATCATTTTTCTGATTAATGAACCTTTATTAAAATTAACACTTGCCCCTATTAACTCATCAAAGTTACTTGGAACTAAATCAATTGTTTTTTTCAATTTAGAACACCTTTATTTTCTTAGATAAATTTTTAGCTTTTCCTTTATTTACAGCTTTTACTTTTCTATTTAATTCAATTTTTCTATAGTGATCTTTAACATCTTTTTTTGAATTTTCTGTGTCTTCGTTTTTAAATCATTTTCTTTGCAAAAATCAAATTAATCCATAAACAAAAAACGAAACTAAACCAATAGCCATTAAAAGATATGGTTGAAAACCTCAAAAAGCGTTATAATCAGCTGGATTTTGAACTACCAATGGGGGATCATTACCCTTCAAGTTAAAAAAAGCACTTAAGTTAGAAAACACAAAAAATAATCTTAATACACAATCACATAAAAATATGAAAGAAAGAATTAAACAATAAATAATAGCAAATAAATTAAATTTCTTTCTTTTACCCATACTTTTAGAATAAGAGATACATCATATTCAAGCATTAAAGATATAGTACACAACAATAAAAACGTTAAATATTGAAAGTATTAAAGCTAATGGATAAGCTGATAAGTCATAATATGATGATTGAGTTTTGTTATCAATATTGTAAGCATTAATAAATTGGAAGTTGATGATCATGATTCCAGTAGCTAAAGCAAATAACAAAAGAGCAGTCAATGACATAACTCCTGAACCTGGAAGTCAACTTGTATTTACTCTATATAAATTTTTTCCCAACATAAATAAACACCATTATAATTAGACAATATTTTTCTTTTGTTGTAAAGAATTAAAAAGTTTGTTACTTGATAAGTCAAATTTATATGCTACAAGTTTACAGGCATCTTTTTCTTTTTGACCTTGCTTTACAAGAAGCTGAACTTCACTATGATATTTCTGATAATCTATTTCTTTGTTATCATTTTTGTCTTTGTGTGTAACGTTATTGATGATAATAACAAATTCACCTTTAAGTGTTATTTGGTTTATCAAATTTTTATAAGTATCTTTATATACTGATTCATTCATTTTACTTAATTCTCTACAGACACATATTTGTTCTTCTTCACCAAAAACTTCACTTATAAGTTTTAATGTATTCAACAAATTATGTACTGATTCATATATCACTAAGATAGTATTAATCGTTTTTAACTCATTAAGTTTTTTTAAAGCTTCATTTTTGTTCTTACTTAAAAATCCATTAAAGTAAAAATTGTTAATTGGATAACCACAAACCATTAAAGCATGATTAATAGCACAAGGACCATTAATTACTTCAATATTGATTTTTTCACTATGAGCTTTTTGGACAAGTAAATATCCTGGATCACTAATTATAGGATAACCAGCATCACTTACTATTCCATAAATTTTGTCCTCAAAGTTAAAATTATCAACTCTTTCTTTTTCGTTAAAACCATTAGCACTTATGAACGTTTTATTTTTGTGATCTATGTTTAATAAAGTTAATAGTTTTTTAGTATTACGTGTATCTTCACAAAAGACCACATCAAGTTCATTAAAAGCTAAAATTGCTTTTTGAGATACTTCTTTTAAGTCACCAATTGGTGTTGCTATTACATAAAGTTTTTTCATATTTAAAATTATATTTTATTTGTTAATAAATTATGATTGTAAAGTTAATTGGTTATCATTGTGATTTGTTTTTAGCTATATGTCAAATAACTTTTGTAGCGTCAGCACAAGCTGTAACTATTGTATTTGGTTTGCACGGATAATAAGTACAATCACCAATTGCATAAACGTTTTTAAGGTTTGTTTTTTGGTTTATGTCAATTTTTATTTTGTTACCAATTTTTTCCATTTTATCTAACAACTCAATTTTGATTAGTGATGGCGTTTGTCCATATTGAACAATTAAATAATCATAGTAGATTTTTTCTTTTTGTTTTGTCGTGTTATGTTCTATTTCAATGTAGTTTTTTTCAACTTTAGTTGGAATATAATCTTTATATTCTTTAACATTGTTTCTAGATAACATTTCAACACTTATTGGTTTAGCTCTATATTCATTTCTTCTGTGAACTATAGTCACATCCTTTGTGATGTTGTCTTCTACAAAATAATTAGCTCAGTCTAAAGCTGAGTCTCCACCACCCAAAACAACAATCTTTTTATCTTTATAAATTGGACTATGAGTATTAACTGTATAGTGGACGTTTTCAGCGATTACTGGTTTGTTATTAATTTCTAATTGATTTAATTTAAACATTCCAATACCGCTAGCAATAATTAAAAAATCACAAATTATATCAACATTTTTATCAGTAACTATTTTGTATTTATCTTCTTCAACTGATATTATGTCTAAAACTTCAGTTGATTTAAAAACTGTTGTTTCTTGATAAGAATTCATTTGCTCTTCTAATTGATCCACTATTGCTTTTGATCTATCTTTAATTTTTGTAGGAAAATCATAAACATATTTGCTAGGATAAAGCTGTGTTACTTGCCCTCCTAAGAATGGATTTTTTTCTATAAGAACATTATCAAATTTAAAAAAACTAGCAGTTGTAGCTGCAAACATTCCAGCAACACCGCCACCAATAATACAAACTTTAGTTATAATTGTTTCTCTCATATTTACCACTTATATAAAATTAACCAAAAATAATTACAATACAACCAATGATAATGCCTAAAAGAATAAATGATACAAATAAAAAAACCACAAGAAAAGAATTAAATAATCTATTTCTTGGATAAACCTTAATTAATTCAAATTCTTTATTATATAGAATTGCTTCCTCTATATTGCCATTTTTAGTTGTATCTTCATCTGCAACTTTTTCTTTTAGCTCAGTATTTTGATCAATAATTTCTTTTTTCATATCTTTAATATTTTACAATAAAAAAACAAGATAACTAAACATTATCTTGTTTGTGCTAGCTTTCGATATCTAATACTTTTCTATTGTTATAATTACCACACGATTTACAAACTCTATGCGGTATTATTTTCTTCCCACATTTTTTACAAGAAGTTAAAGTTGCCTCTTCTAAGTGATGATGGCTTCTTCTCATCCCTTTTCTTGAATGTGTTACTCTTCTTTGTTGTACTGCCATAATTTGGCTCCTTTGTGATAATTATTATCATTGTAAACTAAAAATACCCAATTGTTTGGGTATTTTTAGAGCAGCATCTTCCTATTCTTGCTTTCACTACCTTCGGCTTCACAGTGCTTAACTTCTGTGTTCGGAATGGGAACAGGTGTTTCCACTGCAATATTAACACTGCATCTTTGATAGTTCTCTGAGAACTGAATATTATATAAACAACAATCTAGTAATAACGTCATTTTCTTTAAATACAAATAAGTTTTCGAATTATTAGTATTAGTCAGCTGAACATGTCACCATGCTTACACTTCTAACCTATCAACGTCGTAGTCTTCAACGATTCTAATAGAAGATTAATCTTGAAGTCAGCTTCACGCTTAGATGCTTTCAGCGTTTATCTGTTCGATACGTAGCTACCCAGCTGTGCCACTGGCGTGACAACTGGAACACTAGAGGTATCTCCACTCCGGTCCTCTCGTACTAAGAGCAGCTCTTCTCAATCTTCTTACGGGCACGACAGATAAAAACCAACCTGTCTCACGACGGTTTGAACCCAACTCACGTATCTCTTTAATCGGCGAACAGCCGAACCCTTGGAACCTGCTTCAGCTCCAGGATGAGATGAGTCGACATCGAGGTGCCAAACACTGCCGTCGATATGAACTCTTGGGCAGTATCAGCCTGTTATCCCCAGAGTAGCTTTTATCTGTTGAGCGATGGCCGTTCCATACCGAACCACCGGATCACTATGACCTAGTTTCCTACCTGTTCGACCTATCAGTCTCACAGTCAAGCACACTTATACCATTACGCTCTACACATGATTTCCAACCATGTTGAGTGTACCATTGCGCGCCTCCGTTACCTTTTGGGAGGCGACCGCCCCAGTCAAACTGCCCACCTAACACTGTCCTTCAACCGGATTCACGGGAGTAAGTTAGAGAAACCTTAATACAATGGTGGTATTCCACTGGCGACTCCATAGATCCTAGCGAATCTACTTCAAAATCTCCCACCTATTCTCTAAATGAATTAAAGCGTCCCAATATTAAGCTACAGTAAAGCTTCATGGGGTCTTCTTGTCCAATCGCGCCTAGAGGGCGTCTTCACCCTCGCCGGAATTTCACCGAGTCTATTGTCGAGACAGTCAAGAGATGATTACACCATTCAAGCGGGACGGAATTTACCCGACAAGGCATTTCGCTACCTTAGGACCGTTATAGTTACGGCCGCCGTTCACCAGGGCTTCGGTCAAATGCTTCAGATTGCTCCTAACATCCTTCCTTAACCTTCCGGCACTGGGCAGGTGTCACCCCATATACATCATCTTACGATTTAGCATAGAGCTGTGTTTTTGTTAAACAGTTCCCCCTCGCTCTTCACTGCGGCTCAAATTAATGAGCATCCCTTCTCGCGAACTTACGGGATTAATTTGCAGAGTTCCTTAACAATAGTTAACTCGCTAGCCTTAGGATACTCTCCTTGACCACGTGTGTTCGTTCTCGGTACGGTCAATACAATGATAAACTAGAAGCTTTTCTTGGAAGCATGATATATGCAGCTTCGCTACTACCTTGCGGGTTCACTCGTATTCGTGCCTCACCATTACAGCAAGCGGATTTGCCAACTTGCAAGACTTGACACTTAACCCGGAATCCGATAACCGGGCTGCAATAACCTTCTCCGTCACTCCATCATTCATGTATCGGTACAGGAATATTAACCTGTTTGCCATCGACTACGCCTTTCGGCCTCGCCTTAGGACCGACTAACCCAGGATGGACGAACCTAGTCCTGG
Organism: uncultured Mycoplasma sp.; assembly: GCA_949285105.1. Taxonomy (GTDB): domain Bacteria; phylum Bacillota_I; class Bacilli_A; order Mycoplasmatales; family Mycoplasmoidaceae; genus Malacoplasma. Next base: position 27,888 of record CASDXH010000003.1, read on the forward strand.
AAACCTTGGTCAATACGGCTTGGAAGATTCTCACTTCCATACGTTACTCATGCCGGCATTCTTACTTCTATAAAGTCCAGTAGTTCTCACGATCTACCTTCATCCCATATAGAACACTCGCCTACCGCTACAATGTAGCCCGTAGCTTCGGTATTATGCTTAGCCCCGTTAAATCTTTGGCGCAAAGACACTCGACAAGTGAGCTGTTACGCACTCTTTAAACGATGGCTGCTTCTAAGCCAACATCCTTGCTGTTTAAGTATCTTAACATCCTTTTCCACTTAGCATAATTTGGGGACCTTAGCTAACGATCTGGGCTTTTTCCCTCGCGACTATGAAGCTTATCCCCCACAGTCTGACTGCTGGATTAAATTGCATGACATTCAGAGTTTAATTGTATTCAGTACATCGAGGTGACGCCATCATACATTCAGTGCTTTACCTTCATACAATCATGATCCAACGCTAATCCTAAAATTATTTCGGCGAGAACCAGCTATCACGGAATTCGATTGGAATTTCACCCCTAGCCACAGGTCATCCGCGGTCGTTTCAACGAACGTCGGTTCGGTCCTCCATTTGGTGTTACCCAAACTTCAACCTGCCCATGGCTAGATCATCCCGTTTCGGGTCTATTGCTACATACTAAATGCCCTATTAAGACTCGGTTTCCCTTCGGCTCCGCCTCTACAACTTAACCTCGCATGCAACAATAACTCGCCGGCTCATACTTCAAAACGCACGCCATCACACATTAATGTGCTCTGACACGTCGTAGGCATATGGTTTCAGATTCTATTTCACTCCCATCCCTGGGTTCTTTTCACCTTTCCCTCACGGTACTATGCGCTATCGGTGACTGGTTAGTATTTAGGCTTACCCAATGGTCTGGGCAGATTCCGACAAGATTCCACGTGTCCCGCCGTACTCAGGATACTACTAGGTATAAAAAAGATTTCGCATACGGGATTGTCACCCTCTGTGATTTGGCTTCCCAACCAATTCTGCTATCCTTTCTAAGTCCACATTGTAGTCCTACAACCCCGGAAATTAATCCGGTTTGGCCTGTTCCGCTTTCGCTCGCCACTACTTACGGAATCACATTCGTTTTCTTTTCCTCTAGTTACTGAGATGTTTCACTTCACTAGGTATAGCTTCATTAACCTATTTATTCAGTTAATGATAAATAATATCACTATTATTTAGGTTCCCCCATTCGGACATCTACGGATAAACGCCTCTTATCAGCTACCCGTAGCTTATCGCAGATTAGCACGTCCTTCATCGCCTTCCAGTCCCAAGGCATCCACCATAAGCCCTTAGTAACTTATTATGTATCCTTATTATATTTTTCAATATGATTAGACTAAAAAGATTGTTATAATATTCAGTTTTCAAAGAACTATCATGAGAGAATATATCTCTCAAAACTAAATAGAATCCGACCTGTTATTACAATTAAATACAACTTGGGTTTTAAGTAATAAGAGGATTTTTATATAAAGTACACTAATTCAAATAGTGTTAATTAAAAATTTAATTAACTCCGTTAGAAAGGAGGTGATCCACCCCCACATTCCCGTAGGGGTACCTTGTTACGACTTAACTCCAATCACCAGTCCTACCCTAGACGCAAGACTCACGAGGTTATCTTAACGGTTTTAGGTATTACCAGCTCTCATAGTTTGACGGGCGGTGTGTACAAGACCCGAGAACGTATTCACCGCGACATGGCTGATTCGCGATTACTAGTGATTCCAACTTCATGAGGGCGAATTGCAGCCCTCAATCCGAACTGAGATCGGCTTTCTCTGATTGGCTTCCCATTACTGGTTTGCGACAGTTTGTACCGACCATTGTAGCACGTTTGCGGCCCTGGATATAAGGGGCATGATGATTTGACGTCATCCCCACCTTCCTCCAGCTTGCGCTGGCAGTCTCGCTAGATAAAGTAACTAACAATAAGGGTTGCGCTCGTTGCGGGACTTAACCCAACATCTCACGACACGAGCTGACGACAACCATGCACCACCTGTCACTCTGTTAACCTCCACTATATCTCTATAGCTTTGCAAAGGATGTCAAACCCAGGTAAGGTTTTACGTGTATTGTCGAATTAAGCAACATGCTCCACCACTTGTGCGGGTCCCCGTCAATTCCGTTTGAGTTTCATTCTTGCGAATGTACTACCCAGGCGGGTAATTTAATGTGTTAACTGCAACGCCGACATATTCCATGCCAACATTTAATTACCATCGTTTACGGTGTGGACTACTAGGGTATCTAATCCTATTTGCTCCCCACACTTTCGAGCATAAGCGTCAGTAATAGCCCAAGTTTTCGCCTTCGCCACTGGTGTTCTTCCATATATCTACGCATTCCACCGCTCCACATGGAGTTCCAAAACTCTCTACTACACTCTAGATTTGCAGTTTCCAATGCATACAACCGTTAAGCAGTTGTATTTCACACCAGACTTGCAGATCCGCCCGCGCTCTCTTTACGCCCAGTAAATCCGAATAACGCTTGCATCCTATGTATTACCGCGGCTGCTGGCACATAGTTAGCCGATACTTATTCAAAGGATACCGTCACACAGAAAGCATTTCCTCTTCCTGCCGTTCGTCTCCAATAAAAGGATTTTACAATCTATATAAGACCTTCATCATCCACGCGGGATTGCTCCATCAGGCTTTCGCCCATTGTGAAAAATTCCCTACTGCTGCCTTCCGTAGAAGTATGGGCCGTGTCTCAGTCCCATTGTGGCTGTTCTGCCTCTCAGCACAGCTATGCATCATTGACTTGGTGAGCCGTTACCTCACCAACTATCTAATACACCGCACCCCAATCTAAAAGCGTTGCAAATGCAACTTTAAACATTCTCTCATGCGATAACAATGTCCTATGCGGTATTAGCTAGATTTTCATCCAGTTATCCCCCACTAATAGGTATGTTGGATACGTGTTACTCACCCGTTCGCCACTGGGTGCAAGCACCCCGTTCGACTTGCATGTATTAGGCATCCCGCTAGCGTTAATCCTGAGCCAGGATCAAACTCTCAAAAATTGACGGATTCTATTTAGTTTTCAAAGAACATTCTGTCTGTATTTGGAACACTTCCAAATACATTGTTTATGCTATTTATAAGAGACAATTATCAATTATAAATAACACAAACAATATAATTATACATACTTTTTTAAAAATTCATAAACAAAATTATTTTTTGTTAATTTCATCTAGAATAGTTTCAAAGATTAACAAGAATTTATAAAAAATTCTTAGCATGTAATTATAGACAATTAATATAATATCATAATTCCTTATTTTTTACAAATATTTAAAAAATTAAAACAATAATTAGGGTAACCTAACTATTGTTTTAATCGATTATTTCACCAACCAAAGTGTCAAAAAACATCTTAGTGATTTTAACTTTTAGCAGCTTGTTTTCTAAATTATCCTTTGATTCAACCATGACTCTACAGTATTCATTACTGTAACCGCTTCACATTTTCTCATCATCTTTTTTCTTTTCAAATAGAACTTCACAAGTTTGACCAATGTATTTTTTCAAATTTTCTTTTTTATTTAAATAATTTACTTTTGTTATTTCTTTAACTCTTTCTTTTTTTATAGAATCTTTAATATCTTCATAGTAAGATGATCTTGTGTTATTTCTTTTAGAATATGGAAATATGTGCATATCATATAACTTTATTTTGTTCAAAAAATCCACCGATTTTTTTTGATCTTCTTCTGTTTCAGTTGGAAAACCTACTATGTAATCTGTAGTGAAATTGGTTAAAGGAGATTTGTTTAAAATCTTTTGCATTAATTGAAAAAATTCTTCAGTAGTATACTTTCTATTCATCTTCTTTAAAACTTCATCACTTCCAGATTGTAGACAGATGTGTCAATGCTGACAAAATCTTTTTTTATTTGTGGTAACAAGATCTATTATTTGATCATTTATTTGGAAGGGTTCTAGTGAAGATATTCTTATTCTAAATTCACCTTCAAGTTTGTTAATGTTATTTAAAAGATCAAAGAATGTATTATTATTTTCATCTAAATAGCCTGCAGTGTTAACACCTGTTAAAACAATTTCTTTAAAGTTATTTGCAACTAATGTTTTTATCTTATCTATGATGTTTTCCATTTTTTGTGATCTTTGTCTTCCTCTTGAAAAGGGAATAATACAATAAGAACACATGAAGTTGCATCCATCTTGAATCTTTATAAAAGCTCTAGTGTTTTCAAGAAAAATAAAATCTTGAGTTGTTTGTTCAAACTTCTTTTCAGCCAATAAATTTTCAACTCTATAGATTCTTTCTTTTTTTCTTATATATTCATTAATTAAATCAAAAACACTGTTTTTATATTTATTACCAATTTGAATTGATATTTTAAGCTTGTCCATCAAATCTTTATTAACTTGTGACATACAACCAGCAACAACTATTATTGCGTCTTTATTTTGCGCATAAGCTCTTTTTATATATAGTCTTGATTTAGCATCTGCTTTATTTGTAACTGTACAAGTATTGATTATGTAAACATCAGCTTTAGATGTGAAAGGAACTTCTACAAGTCCATTCATAATAAGATCATTTTTAATTGAGTTAGATTCAAAAAGGTTAACTTTACAACCTAAAGTATGAATAGCGAATGTATTAATTTTTCTATCATTATTCACAATCTTTCTCCTAATTTTTAGTATGATCTATAGTTTTTTCTGTTTGCTCTTTAATTATTTTAGAGATATCATCATTATTAAATTCTTGACCTCTTCTTTTGATTGTTATATCAACTTTAATCATAAATTTAGAAATTGTGTTAAGAATAACTGCAACCAAATTAATAAGCATTGATATTGCAATTAAAACATACATGTAATAGCTTTCTACTGCATTTGCTGTTAAAAGATAAGCACATATTCCCATAATGATAACAACAGCTTGATTAAAAACTAAAACAGAAATTGAAGCATAAGTTAAATAAATTCATTTTTTTTGGACGTGCATTTTGATCAAAACAAAATACTTTAATTTGAAGAATAAATAAACAAATAAAAGCACATCACACAAAACAACAGAAATTGCAATTGGCAACATAAATATAGGACTCATTCAGTTTGACTTGCCAGAACCTGCTGTAAGCTTTGAAAAATTGATCATCAGTATTGAAGATACTAAAATGCCGATCATAAATAATATTCAAGCTAAAGTAAAAAATATGTTTTCAAATTTAGTGTCCTTCATTCTTTAGCCTTTCTATTAAAACTGATGCTGCATATATGGCTGCTGTTTCACTTCGTAAAATAGTTTTAGTTAAAGTTATAGGATAAGTTAAACTATTTAATGATTGAAGTTCATCAACAGTGAACCCACCCTCACAACCAATTATAAAATTTATAATATCACCATTTTTAATCTTTAAGTCATAATTATTGATGTTTTTAGATGTTTCTTTTTCAGAGCACAAAAATGTTGGTACACCTCTTATTTTTTCTATTAACCCATTAAACTTGATTTCATTTTCAATTATTAAAGGGTTTACCCTATTGCTTTGTTTACATGATTCATTAACTATACGTTCTAGTCTTTTATAATCAAGATATATATTATTTTGACTTCTAGAAAAAACAACAGGAACTATTTTTGAAATATTAAGTTCATTAAGTTTCTCAACAATTAATTCAAAGTTATTCTTTTTAATTAAACCTATATAAGCCACAATAGGATATGGTTCTATTTCAATTTTTGTTTCTTTTAAAACCTTAACTCTTAATGGGTTAATACTTATTATTTGAGTAATTAAAAAACTCCCATTGTTGTCGTAACATTCAATGGTGTCATTAATCTTTTTTCTTAAAACTTTAGTAATATGATATTCATCATTTTTGTCAAAAATAATTTTATTGTTTTTATTAGTAACCCTAAATTTTTGCACTATAAAACCTTGTCCAAAATATAATTTACAAATTTATAAGAATTCTCTATTCCATATTTTTTAGCAGTAATTATAGCTTGATCTATAACTATCCCCTTATTAACATTGCATGCTTTGTATTCAGAAATAGAAGCATAAATTATTGATTTATCAATGAAATCAACTCTATCTATAGTTCAATTTTTTAGCAAGTGCTTTTCTAAGGTTTGTTCTAAAAAACTTTTATTCTCAATAAAGTATAAAGTTATAGCATTGATGTAATCGTCATTAATTGTATCTTTTAATTCTAGTTCAAACTTTTTAATGGATTCATCTTTTGAAAGGTCTGAAATCAAAACAGAATAAACAAATTTAAAGACTGCAACCCTTTTTTCTCACTGAGTTAAATTATTAGTTTTCATAAATAAAAGAAATTGGTTTGTTACTTATTTGGAATTTTGTATTTAACAAGAAAAGTAACTGATTATACATATTAAGTTCTTCTTTTTTTGAAATTTCAGTACTTTTAGAAAAGTGAATATTAATGTATTTTAAAACATTCCTTTTGATTTCAAAATCAATGTTTTTAACACACTCACCTTTAACATAACTTTTTAAAACATCTAGAAAAGAATTTTTTAATAAATTTTCTTCTACAAAGATACCACCAAATTTATTAGAATTTACTTTAATCATAAATTATTTTTCCCTTCCAACATAAGTTCCATCAGCAGTTTTTACAACAATTCTTTCTCCAGTTTTTATAAATTGTGGAACATCTAATTCATAATCAGTTTCTAAAGTTGCTTTTTTCATTGCAGTTTGAACTGTGTTACCTTGAACAGCCTCTTCAGCATATTTAACACCTAAAGCAACTTGTTCTGGTAAGTCGATACTTAAAATTTCATCATTAAACTTTAAAACATTAACTTCGCTTCCTTCAACAATAAAGTTTTTTTCTCATTCTAATTTGCTCATAGGAATTTCAATTTGTTCAAAAGTTTCGCTATCAAGAAAAACAAAATTTGATTTATCCATATAAGAAAAAGTAGCTTTTGATCTTATTACTGGAGCTTGTTCTAATTTTTCTCCTGTAAGAACTTCAATAGTTATTGATTGTGTTCTTAAATTTTTAACTTTACATTTAACAATTCCTTCTCTCATTGCGGTTTTGTTAAAAGAGTTTTCAAGTACTAAATATAAATTGTTTTTAAATAAAAATGTGTGTCCTGGTCTTAGATCTTTTGCATGAATAATTTGAGCCATTATAAATTTCCCTCTAAATACAATACTATTTATAATTGTATAAATTTTATATTCAAAAATCAAATAAACAATAAAAAAGACAAACCTACTTGGTTTGTCAAATTAATTATTTTTCAAGATCTGCTCTTGTAAGTTTTGGAGTAGAGTGAATTTTTATTTCATAGAAAACTTGTTGTTTTCTTTTCTTTTTAGGAGCTTCCAGAATAACAGTTGGTTCTGGTTCTTTTTTAGGTTGTTCAACAACTGGTTTTTTAATTTCTTCAACAACTATTGGAGTTGGTTCAACAACATAAACTGGTTGTGGCATAGGTTGTTGCGGTTGAGTAACAACAACTTCTTCTTGTCTTTGTTGTTCTGAAAGTTCTTGCATTTGTCTTCTATTGTTTTCAATTTCAGTTAGAAGTCTAATTCTTTCAAGTTCAAGAGTTTCTTCAATTTTTTTTCTTTCCTCTTCTATTTTTCTAATTTCGTCTGCATAATTAGCTTCTTTATATTGGTTGTTAATTTTATATTTTTCTTGAATTAATTTTTCTAATTCAACTCTTGCTAACTCTTCTTCTATTTCAGATGATTTGCCAGAATCATTATATTTTAATTGAGATTCAATATCTTGAATTTTTTTGTTAGTCATTTCTATGTCAACAATTGTTTTTTGTTGCATAGAACTTAATTCTTGTAGTTTTCTTAAAGTAGTTTTAATTGCGTCATCAATCTCATTTAAAACATGGTTACCAACAGATTTCTTGTTTTGGTTCATTTCCTCATTAACAATTTTTAAAGCTTCTTTTTTAACTAATACTTCTAAAGCTTCTCTTGACATGCCATCAACTAATTGATCTTGATTTTTTTCATCTCTTAATCTTTTAATTTCTTGTTCTTGTTTTAAAATAACATTTTCAAGATCAAGAATCTTTTGACTGTTTTCTTGTCAAGCAGTTGTTTCCATTGGTTTAATTGTTTCAAGATTATTGATTGTAGAAATTCTTTCCGCTTCTTCTCTAATAATTTTTTGTGAGTCTTCAAAAGAAGAATCTTCTAAGTCATTGCTGATTTTATAATTGTTGATTCTAGTTATTTTAGTACCTGGAATAGGAAAAGCCCCATTGTAATAATTGTGTTTCATATCCTCTTCACTCTCTTCTGAATAAATATTAAGCGATTCTATATCATTATTTATATTATCATTATTTTCTGAATTTAAATTATTATTTTCTGAACCATTATTTCTTGATATTTCATCAAATAAATCGTTTTTAAGATTTATGTTTTCTTGAATTTGATTTTTTAATTGTTCTTCTAATTCTTTGATTTTAATATTTGTTTCTTCAAGCTGTTTTAATATCTCATTTTCACTATGAGAAATAGATTCAATTTCTTTTAATTTGTCTTCAACACTCTCATCAGTTAATACTTTGTCTTTTTCTGTTTCAAGCAAGCTAATTTTACTTTTAATTAATTCAATAGCCTCTTTTCTTACAAGAATTTCAATTTCGTCTTTGTTTAAAATGTTACCTGTGTCTACATGGTATGCTTTAGAACTTGTTTCTCCACCATCATCAAGTACATCTATTTCCTTGTAAATACTTGAGTTGTTAATTGAGTCAAATGGTTTAGTGTCTAAAACCTTTTTAATGTCTACATCTTTTTCTTTAAATACTTGTTCTAAAGTAAGAAGTAAGTTTTGTCTATCTTCATCAAGAGATCTAATTTGTTTATTTTGTTGTTCTAGCAGCAATTCCAGATCATCAAGTTTTTTGTTGTTATCAATTTGAATTTGATAAACTTTTGAAACTTCAGAATCTTTTAATTGGTTTTCTTCAAATAGTTTTTCAATAATCTTATCTTTTCTATCATCTGAGAATAGATAATAATCATGTATGTAGTCTTCAACTTCTTTTTTAGCAATTTTCTGTGCTTCTTGTTTTATGAAAGATTCAAGGTCTTCAAAAGTTTCAAATCTAACATCATGATATTCATAGTTCAGAATATCAGATCTCCCATTTAGATTAAATTCTTCAATTTGACTAAATCTTTCATCAATTTGATTTTTTAATATTTCATTCTCTTCTTTTTGTCTAGCAAGTTCCTCCTCAAGAAGATAAATCATATCCTGACTTTTTTGAATTTCTTCTCTTGCTTTCATTTCGAATTGAGAAAGGTTTTCAACTTTTTCTAAAGCATCACTAATAGATTCATCGAAATTTCTAATTGTTTCTTGTGTTACATTTTCAAACTTATCTTCAAGATTATAAATTTCCTCATTATATTTTTCTTGAACAATTTTAGCAATTTTTTCTTCATCAATCATTGATGCACTAATGTTTTCTTCAAGAAGTTTTGAAGCCTCTTCCCTGACAAGATTTCTTATCATTTCATCAGTTACAATAGCACTTGGATTTACATCAGATATAGGGTTGTTAAATTGTTTAAAAAAGTTATTTATTTGAGATGTTTGATTTCTTATTTTTGCATCGATTTCTAGAAGTTTTTCACCAGTTAATAATATCACTTGTTGGTTATAAGGTAGTTTTTGAAATTCAGGATTAGATTTAAGTTCTTCAATTCTATCTGACTTATCAAAATCAAAAATCATATCTAGATTTTTATTATTATTCATAGCCCACTCCCACTTTTTTAAACATTACTTTCTTCTATTGAAATCATTATGATTTATATAATCATTTTCAGTACTATTTCTTAGTCCTTCATAATCGATATTTTCATATGAAAATTTAATCTCATTATCTTTTTCACCAATTTGTCTTGCTATATTTTTTTCTTCCTTGTGATTCTTTAACTCCTGTTCATAAAATCAAGAAAAGTCCTCATTAGCATTTAAATTATCATTTTCCTTTTTAAGATCTTCCATTTTGATATTTAAATCAACTAAATCTTTTTTTACATCTAAAGGTTCATAACTTTGGTTAAGTTTACTTAAAATATCTTGTATTCTATTTTTAAAGAAATCAGATTCTGGTTCTTCGTTTTGGTTAATGTAAATCGCTTGTTCTTTAGAAGCGTCATCTTTATTGATTAAATTAAGTTTTTTAATCTCTTCTTTAACTAGGTTTAAAGTCATTAACTTAATGTTTTCATAAATATCACTATCAATATCTTCAATGCCATCAATAGCTTTATTATTAACTATGTGTTCACCTGTGATAACATCTTGAATTTTGTTTTGTAAATCAATAATGTTAGCTTTTTGATCGCTAATTTTTTCCATAATTAGATCTATTGAATCTTCTTTATCTTTTCTAAATCCATCAACTTCTTCAACTTGTTTAATTACAAGTTTCTCTAAGTTCTCAAGGATTCTGTTGTTTTCAAGTAAAGTTTCATAGTTTTTTAATATTTCTTCACTGTGAAGAGAAATCTTTTCATCTCTCTTTAACAATTCTGAGTAAACAGATTGTAATGTCTCATTTTTAATATGTCTCATCTTATCTGAGTTAACAACTTCAGAAACAACTTTATTTTTCAAGTTATTATCAACATATTCTTTTAAATCTTCTTCAAGTTTTCTATTGATGAAAGAAATATCATCTTGAATACTATTTAATTTTTCATTAATGATAAATATTAACTTGTCATTTATAATTTTTTCAATTTCTTCTGAAGAAGAAATCATATCATAGATTTCTTTTTCATCTAAGCTGATGTTATTTATTTTGTGTTCTAGATCAACTATTCTTTCATTCAAAGCAAAGTTTTTTTGATACATATATTCTTTTGTATCATTAATCTTTTCAGAAATATCTGTTTTTAAAAGATTAATTAAATTATTTGCCTCTATAGAAATAATGTTTCTAATTCTATCAGATTCAGTAATTTGATCAATGATTTGGTTTTTATAAACATCAAAATTGTTAAAAGCATTTTTTATATATCCAATATTTTGATCATTATTTAATAAATTATTTAATTTACTTTCTAAAGCTAAATTGAATATTTCACTTGATAAAACTTCATCAACAATTCTTTCTTGGTTAAGAATATTTTCTAAATGTAGAAGATTTCTCTTGCTAAGTTCTGATTCAACTGTTTGAACAGAAATGTCTTTCATTTCATCTTTTAGCAAATTAAATTCCTGGTGCAATTGTTCATCAATTAAAGAATTGTTTTTAGAAATTTTTTCATCAACAGAAGTTAACAATTCTTCTTTAAATTCAGATATACTATCTATTTGTTTTGAGAAATTAGAAAACTGATGTTTTAAATCTTCGTTTTGAATTAAAAGCTCATTGATATATTTTTCATTATCAATAGTTTTATTGTGTAGTTCTTCTATGTAAACTTCTCTATCAATTAATAGTTCATCATTTTTATTGTTTAATTCAAGCAATAGTCTTTCAAGATTGCTTAACAAAGAATTGTTTTCAGTTCAAATTGAATATATTTTATTAATTTCTTGATTTAAGTTTTCAAATTTATTTGTAAACAAATTTATTTCATTTTGAATTTCATTAATATCTAGAGCATGTTTTTCAGTTAAAGTACCATATTGTAATTCATTAATACTATTTAAATGTTCAATATTGTCTTTTAGTGCATCAAGTTGTCTAGCAAGTTCTTCTTGTTTACTAACAAAATTTGATTGTTCATTCATTAATTTGCTTATAGATTCAAGTCTTTCATCATTATTTGTATCAAACTCATCCTCGCCACATTCATCTCATTTTATTTCTTCTACACCATCGCTTTTATTTGATGAAATAGGCTCTTCAACAAAAATTGGTTGAATATTTTCTTCGCTTTTCTTATTAAGGATAGAATCCATTTTTTCTAAAGCGCTATTCATAAAGTTTTCAAAAGAAGAAAAAGTTTTTTCTAAATTCAAATTATTTTGAATTAGTGTATTTTTTATGTCATTTAATTGTTCGCTGCTTTGATCAGAGTCATTAGAAATGATTGATGATTCATCATCATTTACACTATATACATCCTTTTCAAAATTAAAATTTTTATAATTATTTAATTTGTCTTCAATTTTTGATAATAAATAATTATTTGTATCTAGGTTTAAATTCAGGTTTTCAATATCTCTTGAATTGACTAATTCATCATTAGATTCTCTCATTTTCTTTGAAAGATCTCTTAAGTTCTTTTTATTAATTAAATTTTTAGCTAAGTACTGTGCCTCTTCTCTAATCAAAATATTAGTTTCAATTTCATTGTCATGGTTGCATAACTGAACATCATCAACAAAATCGATAATATTTTCAGAGTCTCATTTTTTGTTAGTTGACATATTAATACCTTTCTCCGATTAACTAATTAGATTTGTTATCTAAATAGTTTTTTAAACTTCTAATTTTTTTATAGAAAATTTCTATCTCTTTTTTTCTTCTTTCTAATTCATCTACATAAAATAAAATATTATCATTTAATAATTTTAATGTATTATCGTCATATTGATTAATTTTTTGTAATTCCAAATTTTTGTCATCACTATTGGAATCACTGTTTTCATTTTTGAAAATGATCTTTTCAATATTTTTCAATCTGTTTTCAATTGTTAAAATATTTTCATCGTTTTCTTTCTTATTAGTGATTTGATTGTTAGTCAATTCGTTTTGTTCTTTGTTGATTGCTTCAAAAGTTAATTTAATTTCATTGGCATAATCTTCAAAGTTATCTTTAAGTTCCTTGAACTTTTCTTGAATCATATTCGATGTTTCATCAACGATTATTTTTTGAAATTTATTTGTCTCCAAATTATCTGTTTCAAGTTCGATGAACTCACCCTTTTCTGGAGCTTCAAGTTTTCCAAGATAATCAAGTTTATTTGTCATCATGTTTATTAATTCATTTTTTTCTTCAATAAATGAATCAATTTGTAAATTTAAGTTATCAATTAATTCTTCTATATGTTCTAGTTTAAATTCTTGGCCTAGGATAATTCTATCTTTATCTAAAACTTCATTATTTGCGTTTTGGTATTTAACTTCTAGCTCAGAAATTTTTGATTGAGCTTTTTTTAATTGATTAGTATAGTTTTCAAGCTCGGCTTTATATAATTCAATTTCATCGTTATTCAACATTTTCATTTGTTGTCTTAATGAATTTGATTGAGCAATGATTTCATTTCTTATCTCTTGTTTTCCTTCTTCAAACTTCTTAACAATTTGATTAAATGAATTATCGTTTTCATTTAATCTTTCATCTAAATAATTTACAAGATCTTCATTTACTTTAGTAAGTGATTTAAATGAATTTGAAATCGCTTCCTCAAGTGAACTAATTTTATTTTTTAATTCTTCATCAACAAAAACTTCATTATTTAAAGGTCTGTTTTCTATTTTGCTTTCAAGTTCTTTAAAACGAGATTCAATTCTTGAAATTTCTTGACTTTGATTTCTCTTAATTTCGTCAACCATTTTATCAATAACTGTGTTAGCTTTTGCTTCAAGGATAATTTCTAAGTTGTCATTATCTTTAATTTCAAAGTTATCAGTTAGATCACTTTCTGTTTTAGAAATAATTTTCTCTTTTTCTGCATATAGATTAGATAAAATGTTGTTGTTTTTTTCGATTATTTCTTCAATCATAGAAATCTTTTTATTGTTAATTTCAACAATTTCTCTAAAGTCTTGTTCATCAACATAATTATCTGAAATAACATTGCTATTAATTTTTGCTTTTAATAAAATTACATCATCTTGAATATTTAATAGATTAAATTTAAAAGCACTTATGTCTTTTTGGATTTTTACGATTCCATCTTTATCTAAAGAATCAATATCAGTTTTTAAAATATTTAATAAATCTTTTTGAATATTAGTTAATTTATCAAAAACAAAATCTAAATTATGAGCATCTCTATAACTTTCCAATTTAACAATATCTTTAAAAGATGAATTATTTTTATGGATTTCAATATTGTCATGAACATATTTTGAAAGCTCATCAATCTTATCATTAACTTGAGCAAACTCATTTTGGTTGTTATTGCTTAAGAAAAAGTTTGATATGTTTTCAGGAGATTCTAATATTCTCTTTAAACATAGATTTATTTTCTCTTCGATGATTGAAGAAATGTTTTCAATTTCTTCTGTTGTGAAATCATTTTTCTTAAGACTATTATTTAATTTTTTGATAACTTGGTCTTTTTCTTGCACAAGAGAATTAATTTCTTGTTCTTGTAAATCAATTAAATCTACCAGGTTATCAAGTTTTTTATTTAGAGATTCTAATTTAGAAAGTTCAGCCTCATTCAATTCTTGTTCTTTTTTGTGGAAGTGATTTGAAATTATAAGTTTTAATTCTTCATAGTTTCTTCTGTCTTTGTCCAAACTCTTAATTAGTAATTCTTCATACTTATCAAAATTATTAAGGAGTTTTGAACATAGATTATCGAAGACAGTTTGTTGTTGTCTTAACTCTTCAGCAATTGTTCCTGTTGTTTGATCTAACTTTGAAATTTTTGAATCTATTTTTTCATATGAATTCTCAGCAGCTTCTTGTATTTGAATTAAAGAATTGTTCAACATTTCTTCAATTCTGTCTAAACCTGCATTTAGAACATTAGAATCTGAAGATTTATTTACAAACTCTTGAATTTTTTCTACAATTTCATTTTTGAACAATTCATTTTTAGAATCAATGTCTTTATAAAAGTATTCAAGTTTATCAAATTTTTTATCTAAGAAATTAGTAATTTCATATAACGTTCCATTATCTTTACTACTGCTATTAATTGAAGATAATATTGATTCAAAACTTTCATTTATATTATCTTTAATCTGTTCATAATTACTAATTAATTTGTTTTCTAAATTATTAATATTACTATTAATGTTTTCTCTATCTGAATTTAATTGTTCTCCAAGAGATTTAATATTTAATTTTCTAAATTCTTTGTTAAAAGATTTTTCAAGGTTATTAATTCTTACTTCGAATGTTTGAGCAATATCCAAGATACTATCTCTTACATTATCTAAAGTTGCACTGTTTAAGATTTCTTTTCTATTGTCATTAATTATTTTTTCGATTGTTTCAAGTGCATCTTGCTTATCAGCTAAAAGAGATTCAATTTCATCATTTTGTTTCAAAATAAGGTAATCAAGTTCTGCAAGCTTTCTATTATTTTCAATAGCTCTTTGTTCGTTTAGGCCACCATTAGCTAAAATATTGTTTTCAACCTTCTTTAATAAAGAAATAATATATTTCTTTTCATTTTCATTGTTCATAACAATGTTACTAAAGAAATTTTGATGCTCAATTTTTGATTCTTCTTTTTCAATTTTTAAGGCTTCAACCAAGTTTTCCATTCTCTCAAGTAATTGTCTTGATTCTTCTTGAGATTTTCTAATGATGTTTTCATTATTAGAATTAATAGAGTCAATGAATTCTTCTTTATCTCTTTTTAAAGATGTAACTATTTCTTCAAAGCTATTAACCAATTGTTTGTGGTAAGCTTTTCCTTGTTCCGTCTGATCCTCGTTATTTTTATTTATTACGTTGATAACTTCATTGAATTTATCCTGAAGTTCAATAATTTTTTTATCAAGAACTTCAGAAGTTTTTGAATCTAATATTCTTTCAATGTTTGCATAATTGTTAGAATCTTTAACATCATTTACAACTGAAAGGATATCGTTCATTTTATATTTAAGAGATTCAACCAATTCATTGTTATCCAAATTATGTTGAATTTCTTCAAGACTTGCATTAAAGCTATTTTTAATTGTTTCATAATTTTGCAACAATCTAGTTTCAATGTTAGCGATACTTCTAGACATTTCATCAGAAAGGTTAGATGAATTTAAATTTAGTCCATCTAGTTTCTCAGCAAAGTTTTTTTCAAGTTCACTTATCTTTTCATTAAACTCTCCAGAAATTTGAGAAATTGAAGCTTGGATGTTATCAATTAGATTTGCATTATCATGTTTAGAAGATAATACTTTTTCTAAAGCATCTAGTGTAATCTCTTTCTCATTTAATAAAGATTCAAGTTCATCGTTTTGTCTTAAGATTAAATACTCCAATTGAGTAAGCTTTTTGCTATTTTCAATTGCTCTTTGAGAATCTATTCCAGTACCTTCGTTTTCAAGCTTGTCAATTAATTTCATGATTTGTCTTTTTTCGTTTTGGTTATTGCTTATTACAGCATTAATAAGACTTTCATATTCATGTTTAGATTGTTCTTTTTCAGATTTAAGATCTTCTAAGAATTTACTAAATTGATCTAAGATAAGCTGCGATTCATGTTCTGTTCTAGATAAGATTTTTTCATTGTTAATGTTTACTGATTCAATAAGATCATTCTTTTCTTGCTTTAGAGTTTCAAGAATTTCCTCAAAGTTAGAAATTAATTTTTTTGTTTCTTTTCTATCTTCATCTATAGAGTTTTTGTTGTTTTCGTTCATCATGTTTAAAATTTCATTGAATTTAGTTTCTAATTCAATAATTTTTTTATCTATAACTTCTGATGTTTTAGTATCTAAAATTCTTTCAATATTAGCATAGTTATTAGAGTCTTTAACATCTGTTACAACTGATAGGATATCATTCATTTTGAACTTTAAGTCATCAGTTATTGTTGTGTCATCTAATTTATTTTTAATTTCCTCTAGGTTAATGTTGAAATTAGTTTTAATATTCTCATAATTTTGAAGTAATCTATTTTCAACGTTACCAATGTTTCTAGAAATTTCATCTGAAATGTTTGCGCTTAAATTTAGATCATCTAACTTAGTTGCTAAACTTGTTTCAAGATAGTTAATTTTTGAATTGAAAGAATCTGCAATGTCAACAATTGATTTTTGAATGCTATCTAGTGTTTCTTGAGTAATAGCTTTTTTTTGTTGACTATTTAAAATGTTTTCAATCTCAAATAAAGCATTATTTTTTTCTCTTAACAAACTTTCAATTTCATCGTTTTGTCTTAAGATTAAATGCTCAAGTTCTAATAGCTTTTGAGAGTTTTTAACTTGTTTACTCTCCATTTCATAATCATTGTTTTTCTGTTCGCTTTGTTTTTGAATTCTTTTTAATAAAGATAAGATGTCTTTTTTCTCATTTAAGTTATTTTCTATTATTTTAGAAATAAAGTTTTTGTTTTCTTCAGTAATTGATGTTTTAATGGTGTCAATTAACTTTTCAACATCTACATCACCCTTTGAAGTATTTTGGTTTTCTAAAATTTTGCTATTTTTTTCATCAAGATCTTTAATTAATTTTGTAAGTTTATCTTCTAGTGCTAAAAACTTTTCTTCCACCATGCTATTAGTTGTGGTTCTAATTAGTTGATCAAAGTTTTCAACACTATCGTTATTTTTAAGATCATTAATTACATTGATTAATGTGTTAACTTTAGCTTCAAGATTTTCAAATTTATCTTCATTGTTATTAACACCAAAAAAATCTTGTCTAGGTGTTATTTTATTTGTAGTAAATGATTCTGGAGCAGTATGTCTGAAGTTATCAATTTTTTTATCTAAGTATTTGTTAAAAGAAACGAAATTAATAAATTCATTTTTTAAATTGTTTATATTGTCACTAATTACATTTAGAACATTGTTTTTTAAAACATTAAAGTTTTCTAACTGATATGAATTAGCCAAAATGTCTTTTTGATCATAGAAGACTTTTTGAATTTGAGAGAATAATTTATTTTCAATTCCATCTAAATGTTGGAAAACACTGTGAAGAATTTTATCTGTAGAAGAGTAAGATAATCCTTGTTCTGAAATTATTTTACTTAAGAATCTGTTTTTTGATGATTGTATTTTTCTAATTTCATCTAGAGCACTTTCAAAAGCATTTTCTATTTTTTCAACAGAAAGGTTTTCATTTGTACTTAAGTTTTCGGGCTTATCAAATTCAAAAGTATCAATTAATTCTCCTGAGAATTGTTTTTCCACATATTGAGAGAACTTTTTCATTAATTCTCTTGGAGAGTATTTACCACTTTTGTAATATTCTAAAAATTTGTTAAAAATACTTTCAAACCTATTTTCATTATTTAGCGACTCAATCTTTTGAGAAATATAGTTTTTAAGTAATCTAATTTCATTTTCAAGAAATTGATTTTCTTGATTAAGTAATGATAATTTATTTTCTAAACTAACAACAGAAGGTTGATTTAATGAAATATCAAAATCTATATTGTTGTATTCTTCAACAATGTTATCTAGTTGTTCAGTTAATGAGTTAATATTAATCTTATTTCTATTTTTTGACATAAGTGCTCCTTTGTTAGCTCATGTGATTTAAAATATCACTAAGTTCTTGATTCTCATATAAATCAATTTCTTTTTTAATTTTTTCAAGTTCTGTTAACACAACTTTTAATTTCAAATTTTTTATAAGTTCATAATTATCATCACATTTAGAATTGCTTATCAATTTGTATCTGCTGTTTTTTGATTCGATTTTCTTTGAATCTATATTTGAGTCTATGTATGTATCACCAATTTGTTTAATTTGATCTAATAGTCTTTCAGATAGATCGCTAATTTGATTATTAATTTCTAATTTAAAATCATTCAACTTCTCATCAATATCTTTTTCTTTATTACCATATTCATTTTTTTTGTTAACTGGTTTATTGTTTAATTTTTCAAAGTCTTCATATTTAATGTCTGGTTGAAAGATTTCATCTTTAACAATATTATGAGATAAACTTGATTCTCTTTTTGTTTCCTCTTCACTAGGAATATTTATTAAATCGCTGTGATCAAATAAAGTGTGTGGATAATCTTCAATAACTGGTTTTGCTTCTTCTTGTTGTTCAACAATTTTTTGGTTATCAATATCTAAATCTATATCTGTAGTTTTGTCTCTTAAATAAGTTATTTCAAAGAACAATTTGTAAAGCGTTTTATTTCTATCAATTAAAAGATTGATCAAATCCTTAGCTCTTGTTCAAGAAGACACATTGTAAGAAGTTAAATCTAGCGTAATATTTTTGTCCTTATTGTATAAAACACTATAGTGGTTTAAGTTATTTATTTCTTTGTTAATTAAGTTGTTTATTAAAGAGCATAGTTCATAATATTTATTAAACTCTTGAAGGATAATTGGATACTGAGTTAAATCAAATTTAGAACAATAGGTTCTAATTTCAATTTCAGTTCTATTGATAAACGCCTGGCATTCCATCAAAAGATCTTTTATTCTTGTAATGACTTTTATTAAATCTTCAGCATTCATAACCTCATAGCTATTTACTGATAAACTACTATTGTCAAATGCCTGAATATTATCTAATTCATCTTTTAGATTTGTAAAATCAACTTCTAAATTTTCGCCATTATCTAAATCTTCTTTTTTGTTAAAGCAATTTACTAATTCTAAATTGATTTGATTTAGTGAATCCTCAAGAGAAACAAACATTTTGCTTATATCATTTGAAAACTCTAAAATAAGCATTCTTTTTTGATTTATTTCACTATCAATAATAGCGTTTACATTTTGTTGCTGTTTTTCTTGTTCTTCTTGCTTATCTGTTTCATTTTGAGACAAAAAAACTTCTTGAGTTGGTTTATCCTCGTTTAAGAAGATGCAATTACCATTAACTGTTGTGTCATTTGCTTTTGAATTATCAAAATTTTTTCTATTTTTTTCAGGTTCATAGTTTTCAATATATAATTGGTTAACTTTTCCTTCAAGATAGTTAATTAAGTCATTCTTTTCAGAATCATAATCATCTAAAGTGTTTTTTTGAATGTTTAACAATGACTCAAGCTCTTCAAGTTTGCTTGTGTTTCTTATTCAAGCTTTAAATGATTCGTTTAATTCCATTTCTTTAGAGTTATTTTCTCTAATTAAATTTTCCATCTTGTTTTTGTATTCAACATTTTCAGTTAAAAGTTCTTGAACTTGTGATCTCAATAATAAAATCTCTTCTTTAAATTCATTTGTTTCATCCTGACTCATAATCAAGTCAGTAATTTTTTCACCAAGATCTCTTGCCATTGAATCCATTTTACTAATTACTAAATCAATGTTTTGAGAGTTATCAACAACAATTTTTTGTTCCACTGGATATTCATTAATATTGTTGAATTGAGTTAAAGTTCTTTCTACTTCATTTTTAAGATCTTCATATTTAGTTTTATTGAATTCAAGATCATTTAATTTCTCAATGTTTGCAAGTCTATTTGCAATACTCTTTTGAAGAGCTGAAACTTTTTCTTGAATGTCAACGTTTTCATTAATCTTATTAATTATTTTTTCAGAGTTAAAGTTGTAATCTTTAGAGTTTCTATGAACAAAAATTTTATCAATATCCAAAATATTTGAATTGTTTAATTCAAATAAAAGATTTTGATATCTAACTTTTAAATCTGCAAGACGGTTTTCTATCCTTTCCCTACTTGGTGCTTTATCTTCGAAAAGCATTTCAGGATATTGATTTTGCTTGTTCATATCTTTAACTCCTTTTTTATCTATAACGATTGGCTATTTTGGATTGCTAAATCAACTGAATTATTTTCTAGATTACTTAATTCCATATCTAGTTGTGTTAATAGTTTTTCAAAATTTCTTAATCTCATGTTGCTTTCAATTAATTCAATTGGAATATCATCCGTTGAACCACACGTTACTTTATAATTTTCAAACCCTTCCTCTGTCTTGTTTAATTGGTTTACTAAATATAAGTAATTTTGTCTTAACTCTTCTACTTCTTTTTCAAGATCACTTCTTTGATTGTTATCACCATTTCTAATTTCTTTAACAAGCTCTTTTAAAGTGTTAGCTAATTCATTATTTAAATTAGCATTTGATTTGCTATCTGGATCTTCATTTGTTCAAATTGGTGGATAGTCATCATCTTTAATAAATTTATTTTTTGGCTTTTCTTGATAGTTATTTACAATAACTGGTTGTTTTGTAATAATTGTTTTTTCAACAACCTTCATTTTGTTTTTAGGAACACTTTCTTTTGATGATTCATCAAAGTAACCACCAGATACAAATGATTGAGCTATAGGAATGTCATCTTTATCAACACGTTTTGGAGTTTCTGTTTCATCAACGTCAACATAATATGTTTCAACATGTTCAACTGGTTCTGTATCAAAATTATCTAAAGAAACATTTTCATAATATTTATTGTCATAAGAATCTTGCTGTTCAGTTGGATATGCAATTGCATATTCATAAGATTCTTTTCTTGGTTCTTTTCCAGATAAAATTTCATTAACTCTTTCATCTATAAGTTTTTTAACTTCAAGATCTGTTAATTGATCTTTTTGTTTTGGTTCTTTAATTTTATCAATACCAGATATTTTCAATCTTCTTTCAAGTTCTAAGATTAATTCGTCTTTATCATTGTTTATTCTTTCAAGCTCTTCTATATTGTGAGCAAGTAAGCTTTCAACTTCTCTCATTTTTTCATTGTTATATGTGAACTTGTTTAGTGAATTATCCAATTGATAATTAACATTTTTATTTTCTTCTTTAATCTTACTGTTTTCAGATTTTAAGATTCCAACTTGGCTTTGCAATAATTTAACTTCGTTTTTAATTTCGTTATATAGATTCGAATTTGTAACAATCTCTTCAATATCACTATCAGTTAAATAGTATTCTTGTTGTTCATTTGCTTGAGATGAAAGATTTAACTCTTTTATCTTTTCGTCAATTGCTTTTTTGATTTTCTCAGATAATTGGTTCTCAAATCTATCTAATTTGAATTTAATTTCATCATCCATGATGTTGTTTTTATAATCGTCAAATCCTGTACCAAGCGCTTCATTTAAATCATCAAGTGCATATAAAGTTTTGTCTTTATTTGTCTTGTAGTCTCTAAATTCAGTCTCAAGATTTTTTATCTTTCTGTCAAAAGAATCAACTTTGCTTTCAAGAGAAGAAATTAAATCATTGTTATCAAGTTTTTCAATTTCAGAAGCTAATAAGTCTTTAGTATCATTTGGTGTTTGATATTTTAAGAAACTTGTTTTTAAACTTTCTTCAATTTCATTTAATTCAGTACGGTATCTATTTAGCAATTCACTTACTTTGCTATCCAATACTTTGGTAGCTTCTTTTTCAACTAATTCTTTTAATGAGGTCGCTTCTACATCATCATCAAATTCACTAACACCATATGCAAACTCAAATACTTTTTTGTTTTGCTCAATGTATTCAAGTAACTCGTTTTGATAATTTAGTAAATCATTTTTTTCTTGAATTAATTTTTCAAGTTCTCCGTGTACTGAAATTAATTTATCTTGTAGTGTATTTATGATTACAGATTTTTGACCATCTAATTCATAAAGTTCTACAGATTGTTTATCTAGTAGGTTTTGTAGGTCTTCAAGTTTCTTATTGTTATAAACTCAAGCACCATAAGAATTGTTCAATTCATTTTCTTTTCTAATTGAATCTTCTTTTAAAGAATTAATTAAGTTTTGTTTTTCTTCATTCTTTTCTCTATATAATTTATTTTCGTTTTTTAACTCATTAAGTTCACTAGTTAAAGATTCAATATTTTTTTCTAATGAATTTACAATTGCACTTGTCATAGTTTCAAGGTTTTTAACTTCAAGAGATTTAGAAAAACTATCAAGTAAATTTTGTGTATTATCATTTGAATTCTCAACTTTAGAAATCATTGAGTTGATAGCAATATCAAGTTGTTCTAAAGCGCCAGTATTTATCTGGTTGCCATTTCCTCCATAAGAACCATCAAGTTTAGCTTGCTCAAGTTGTCTAATTAAATTTGTATTAGTATCTCAAGCTAAAGCTGTATCAGTTTTCATTTGCTCAATTTTGTCAGTTAGATTTTTTTCTAGTTCATTTAAACTATTCATTACATCAATGTTTTGTTGTTTAAAGAATTCATCTTTAAGATCTTTTTCTACTAATTGATCTTTTAATGCTTCATTTTCACTAGCTATTTTTCTAACGCTTGTTGCAAGGTCATCAAAACCAATAGAATCAAAACCACTTAATTCGTATTCGTTATTTTCGATTGCTTTATTAATTAAATCAAGTTCGCTTCTTAAATCTTTAATTTCATTAAGATTGCCATTACCAAAGTTATTTTCAACATCAGCATTATCAATTAAGTTGTGCTGTTGATTTTCTCTTTTTTGAGCTTCTTTTTCAAGGTAACTTATTTTTTCTAGAAGTTGTTTTTCTTTAGTTTTTAAAAACTCATTTTGTTGACTTTCAATATTAATGTAATAACGAGCAGCAATTTTTTCTAATAGGGCAGAAATTTGACTTATTCCGTCATCTAGAACTTTTTGTTTATGTAAGCAATGGTCGATAAGTTTTTTATCATTAGAAGAAGACATTATTTTTTGAATTTTATTTGAGATAAGAAAATAGTTATTCTCAATCAATTGCTTTATTTGAATAACTCTGTCTGCTATCTCTTTAAAGTTATTTACTTTATTTGTGGTCATTGTCTCCTCCTTATAAAATATTTATTCTTATCTGACTATTTTCTTATTTATTTTTTTCTTCTTTAATTGATTCCAATTTATTAATTGATTGGTTGATTTCTACTTTATCATTTTCTCTAGCGTCTAGTTCAACTACTTCATTCAGACTTTTCAGTTGTTCAATAGATTGTTTTATTAATGCATCTATTTCATCAAAGTTTGGTAATTTGTCTTCTTTGTTCTCCATTAGAATTGGAGCTTCTTTTTGTATGTAAACTTCTTTGCTACTTCTACTATCGAATTTACTATCATCTACAAATTTATTACTGTGAAATCCACCTGATGAATTATCAGAGCTTTTTAAGAAGCTTTCAAAAGATGAATCATTTGCATTAGTTGAGCCACTATTTGGATCTCCGTCTAATAAAAACATCTCATTGTTACCATTAGGGTTTGCTTGTGGGTTATTATTTTTTTGATCCTCTAATAAATTATTAAAGTCTCCTTTTAATTTAGAAATTTCTTCATTTACATTAAGTAGTCTATCGTTAACATTTTTTTCTATAGACTCATTAATTTTGTTATTAAACTTATCATCGTTAACTAATGACTTAAGCTCGTTAAGTTCATCAGAAATTTTGTTCATTTGTTTGTTTGATTCATTAATTTGATCGATGATATTCGCTGCAAAACTTTCACTAACTGTACTTGTAGAATCTGTGAAATTATCTTTGTCATAAACATAAGTTTTAAGATTGTCTAGGTCGTTAGCAAAAGCCATTAAATTTTTATTTGTTGAATTTAATTGATTTGATAAATTTGAAAGTGATGATTTAATTTTTTGATTTTCAAGATTTAACTCTTTGGATAGGTTTTCATTTAAATTATTAATTTTAGTTATCGCATTAGTAATCTTGTCATCGATTGATTCAATTACATCATCTAGTTTGTCATTTGTTTCTTCTAATTGATCGTTAATTAATGACTCTCTTTTATCAAATTCTTCAAAAGCAAATTTTATTTGATTTGAAACTTTATCAACTATTTCATCCTGGTTAGAAACGATTGGATCTACATTCTTTTTGTAGTCTACTTCAATAGCTGAAATTTTTTCATCAAGCAATGCAATTTTTTCTAAGATATCCTCTTTTAGTTCATCAATAATCATATTGTTTACACTAGGGTTGTTTAGATATCTATCAAATCTATAGTCATACCCTCTGTCATAACCTCTATCATATCCTCTATAGAAGTTATTTCTGCTGTCGTTTCTTTGTCATTGATTGTCATTATATGAATATGATTTAAAAAGTTCTCCAAACCTATTGTCAATGTGATTTTTTAATTTCTCAGTTTGTAAATCAATTTGATTTTCTTTTAACTTCTCTTCAGTATAAATATATTTCATCTCATTTTTAAGATGATCAAGTTTTACTTCTAAAACTTTGTTATCCATTTTATTAGCATAAATACCATCCCTAACAAAACCCAAATCCACACAACTTGATAAATGTTTATCATTCATCAAATTGTGTGCAATGATTTCTCTTCTAGATGGACCACTTGTTTGACTAGCATATCTATCATAAGATGAATTATTATCATCTTGAATATCACTTTTGTTTCTTAAATTGTTTTGTGGTCTATCTTCTGGTTTAGAACTTTTAGCCACAGAAGGCTCTTGATTTAGACCTTTTCTTTTTTGAGCAAGTTCTTTATCTTTAAGATTTATCTGAGACTTAATTGAGCCAAATAATCTATTAATATTATTAGGATTACTTAGTCACTGTTCTAAGTCCATTTCTTTTCACTTTCTATTGAACGCCATATTATAAATTTCATTTACATATTCATCGTTATCTATTTTATATTTTGCAAACAACATCTCTCTTACTTTTCTTTTAGGTAAGTAGTTAGCTATAATATTAATATTATTGATTTCGTTGTCTCTAAGATTATCAGAAATAATGTCGCTTATTTTTTCGCTTATAGTTCATCCATTATCTTTGCTTTCTTCAGCCTCTTTTAATGAATTAGAAACATCAGCTGCAACATCGTTAACATTTTCATCCATTTTTTTATCTAGAATAGAAGAGAAATTATTACTAGTAGATCTTGGAGAAGATATTGTTTCAATGATGTCAAAGTCTCTAATTTCTGAAATTATTTTGTCAGTAAAGTTTCTTTTTTCAAAACTATCAATTACTTTTGTTTCGCTAGAATTACTCATTTTTAGTCCTCTAAAAAGTAAAAATCATATAAAATAGATACAAAAATATCTATTGTATATGATAACTTAAAAAAATAAAATTTTATTACTTTTTTAACTATGCACTTTTTATTTAAATATTGTAAAACAAGCACTTTTGAATTTATTAACAATTAGATTATAACTAATCATCGCTCAATATTTTCACAAAAGTGTCATGAGGTACATTCACACTACCAATTGCTTTCAGTTTTTTCTTTCCCTCTTTTTGCTGCTCAAGTAATTTTTTCTTTCTTGAAATATCTCCACCATAACATTTAGCCAAGACATTTTTTCTCATCGCTTTTATTGTTTCTCTTGCAATTATCTTACCACCAATAGCAGCTTGAATTGGAACTTCAAATTGGTGTTTTGGAATATGATCTTTAAGTTTTATACAAATCTTTCTTGATCTATCTGCTGCAAAGTCTCTGTGCATTATTGATGAAAGTGCATCAACTTTATTTCCGTTTAAGAGAATATCAACTTTAACAAGATCTTGTTTTCTATAATCAAGAATTTCATAATCAAGTGTTGCATAACCTTTTGAAACAGATTTTAATCTATCAAAGAAGCTATACATAATTTCAGCAAGTGGTATGTGGTAAACAACTTTCCTTCTTGTTAGATCTATATTATCAAGAGATATGTACTCACCTCTAGATTTTTGACATAGATCCATAATATTACCAAGATATGTTTCTGGAACAATAATCTCAACCTTAGCAAATGGTTCTCTAATTTCTTTGTAGTGAGTTTTATCTGGCAATTTATTTGCTGAATCAATATCAATTATTCGACCATCATTCATTAATATTTTATAAACAACAGATGGTGTTGTCGCAACTAGTGAAATATTAAATTCTCTTTCAATTCTTTCCCTTATTACATCCATATGTAATAGACCCAAGAAACCACAACGAATTCCAAACCCTAATGCCTGAGAAGTTTCGTATTCATAAGTTAAAGAAGAATCCGATAAAGAAATCTTTTCTAATGCTTCTTTAAATGGTTCATATTGAGTTGTATCTATTGGATATAAACCACAATAAACCATAGGCAATATTTTTTTATATCCTGATAGCGGTTCACTTGATGGGTTTTTTGCATTTGTGATTGTATCACCAACATTAACTGATTTAATTGTTTTAATTGATGCAGCAATTCAACCGACTTCACCAGCTACAAGTTCATCTTTTATTTTAACTTTTGGAGTATTAACCCCAACTTCAGTAACTATAAAATTTTCTTTATTAGACATGAACTGAATCGTGTCACCAACTTTTACAGTTCCATTTTTAATTCTTACTAAACATACAGCACCTCTATAGGCATCATAATAAGAATCAAACACTAATGCTTGTAGTGGTTTGTTTGAATCTGAGTCAAGTGGTGGAGGTATAAGTTTAACAATGGCTTCTAAAATATCTTTAATGTTTAAACCCGTTTTTGCTGAAACCAATGGTGCATTAGAACAATCTAGTCCGATGATATCTTCAATCTCACTTTTTACTTTTTCAACATTTGCAGTTGGTAAATCAATCTTATTAATTACAGGAATTATCTCAAGATTGTTTTCTAAAGCTAAGTATACATTAGATAATGTTTGTGCCTCAATTCCTTGAGCTGCATCAACAATTAATAAAGCTCCCTCGCAGGCAGCAAGACTTCTTGAAACTTCATAAGTGAAATCAACATGTCCTGGAGTATCAATTAAATGAAAAACGTATTCTTGATTATCATTAGCTACATAATTCAATTGAACCGCATTAAGCTTTATTGTGATTCCACGTTCCCTCTCAATGTCCATTGAATCAAGAATCTGGTCCTTCATCTCTCTTTTACTAATACCATTAGTTAGTTCAATAATACGGTCAGATATTGTTGACTTTCCATGATCGATATGGGCAATAATACTGAAGTTTCTTATATACTTTTTATCCATAATATTACTCAAACCTTTCACCTATAACAAAAAACGAATTGGAACTAAAGTTTCTTATATTTATTCTACTTTTTCCTTCAATTTGAAACTCAACTATTTTCACAACAAAATCTGATGTATTAACATATATTCCATCTTTTTTAACTGCTACAATTTTTCCTATTTCCCCATTTGAAGGAGTGTTGGTAACTTCACATAAAAATATTTTTACTGATTTGTTTTTATAAAATAAATAACCACCAGGATTGTCAGCTAAGCCCCTAACTCAATTTTTAAAACTGTTAGCATTTAGAGAAAGATCTAATTTTTCTTGTTCTCTTTTAATATTAAATGCAAAGCTTACTTTCGATTCATCTTGTTTAATTGGTTTTAAATTCCCATTAATAATATTCTCTAGTTGCTCATATATTATTTTGTAAACGACATCATTCATTTTTTTGAAAAGTGTTGATGTGCTATCTGATTCTTCAATCATAATCTTATAATCTATGAAATAATCACCAGCATCCATTTCCTTTATTGTTTTCATTAAAGTCACACCGGTTGATATTTCACCATTTATTATTGCTCAATGAATTGGAGCCCCACCTCTATATTTAGGAAGAATTGAAGCATGTGCATTAATACAACCATATTTTGGGATTGAAAGTATTTTTTCTGGAATAAATTTTCCATATGCACAAGTAACAAATAAATCAGGAGAAATATTTTCTAATTCATTAGAAATTTCACCTAATTTATTTGGTTGATATACTGTTATATGATTTTGTAGAGCCATTTGTTTTACAGGGCTAAATTGTATTTCTTTTTTTCTTCCGGACACTTTATCCGGCTGACAAACTACTGCTTTTACATCAAAAATATCGTTGTCTAATAATGCTTTTAAAGCATAAGAACCAATTTCTGGGGTTCCCATGAAGACAACACTTATTTTTTCTTTTCCTTTTGAACTACTTCTTTCTTCTCTCATTTGTCTTTGCTCTTTTTTGATTCCTTTTTACTTGATGCTGGAGATGTTGATTTATTTTTGAATATTTTGTTAATTATGCTTCTTTGTTTTCTTTTTTCTTGTCTTTCAAGCTCTTTTTTTAATTTTTCTTCTTCGGCTTGTTTAATAGGCAAGATTCACTCAGCTTCTTGCTTGTAGTTTTTTTCACCTAAGATTAGAATTTTTCTTTCATTTTCTTTTTTGTTTATTTTTATATATTTAACTTCACACTCAATTGCTCTAGGTTTATCAACCTTTAAAGTCTTTGCATTTCTTGTTGTGAATAAAACAACATAAAGCTCTCTTTCTCTTTCGATTTTTGGTTTTTTACCTTCAGCTTTAAGTTTCTTATTTTCAAGTTTTTTTTCTTGTTTTCTTCTTTTAATTTCTTCTTTTTGTTTTTTTTGTTCTTGTTTTGGTAAAGATCTATTTATTAAATCAGGATTCAATCTTTTTGCTACATATGTATCAATGATCTCTTTACCCTTCTCTTCATTTTCTCTTAAAAAGTCCTTTACAGCTTTTCAAACTTCGTCGCCCTCATGTCTTTGTTTTGGGCCATTAGAAGCAGCATCTTTTTGTCTTTTTTTTTTATAAAAGAAAAATAAAGCTATACCCCCGACGATTAAAATTACTGGCAAAAAACCAAAAAGCGAATTATTCATCCTGTACCCCAAAATAAAGTTTATTATTAAATTGCTATATTAATAATTACATTAATCTATTATAATATATATTATGTATTGATAATAAATTATTTAAAGAGGTTAATATGGCTAATATTAAAGCTAATGAGAAGAGACATATTCAAGACGAAAAAAGAAATCTATTAAACCACATGCAAATGTCTGCTTTAAAAACTCAAATTAAAAAAGCTCAATCAACTAAAAAACAAGAAGATTTAAATAAAGCTTACAAAATGATTGATTCAGCTTTGTCAAAAGGTATCATTACTAAAAACAAAGCAAATAGAATGAAATCAAGATTATCATTGTATGTTGCAGGAAAAAGCAATAGAACAAAGATAGAGAAAAAACCAGCAGCTAAAGCTGCAGTAGTTAAAAAAACTGATAAAAAAACTTCTTCAGCAAAAACAACAGCAAAAAAAGCAGTCAAAAAATAATAGTGGTTTAATAAAACTTAAAAGATTAACTTCTAATTCTTGAATATCTGCTACATTATAAAAATATAGAAACTAATTTTCATTAATATAAATGCTAAAAATACATTGGACTTAGTAGAGTCTGATGTATTTTTTAATTATCTCATTTAAGAAACGCTTTCTTTTTGGCATTATCAAGATACATCTTAGCTAATGGTATTAAACCCAAAAGGATGATCATTTCAAAAGGTGCCTTAACAGATTCTTTAATAACTCTTGGTATTAAATAAAAAGAAAAACCATATTTTATAAATGATGGAGATTGAATTCCATTATGGGCATATTGGTAATATAATGGTGCTGTTATTGTACCCAAAATAAAAGAGAAAACTATACTAATAACAAATACCAAACTAATAATTCAAAAACACAATATTATCTTTGCAGTATCACATTTTTTCAGTATGAAAAATATGATAATCTCCATAATTATAAAGAAAGCAAGAATTGCACCTAAAACAATATATTTACCATAAGTAAAAAATACTTCATCAAACTGGCTCTTACTTTCAAAGCTTGACCCATCCAATCAAAACAGAAGTGTCACAATTCCAATAATAGTAAAAGTAATTAGTATTAACTGTTGGATTACTACCTCAATAATAAATTTAATGTTTAACTTTTTTGTTTGTTTTAAACTGTCTTCAAATTTCTTATTAGTTTCATTAATATATATTTGGTTTTTAAATCCAATGTTTTTAATATCATTAAAAATGTTCTTACCAATTCTTATTGTACATATTGAAGAAAAAATACCCGATATAAAACCTACCATTGGTTCTTGAATAGCATACATTCAAAACCACAAAAATGTTGGCCTAATAAGATAGCTTATAGTATCAGTTAATATTCCACATATAAAACCAAAAACAGGACCATATATTCATCCAATTACAATTACTGGAATTCATGATATGGAAATATTTATTCCAACAACAGGCATATATATTGAAACAAATCCTAATGCCAAACGTAACCCAATTAATACAGATAATATAACAATAAGATTTACATGTTTAAAAACCCTTATTGGATATAACGGGAAAAGAAAACAAATAATACCTTTAGGTAAAATTTGTTTTCTTTTTAAACTTTTATTAGTTCGGTTTAGAAGCATCATTGCTACTTCCTGTTTTCATTTCTTCAATTATTTGAATAAGCTTTGCATTGATTCTTTCAATATCTGGTTTTGGCGAAAAAACTAATCCTAATACATCAACGATTAGTGCTACACCAAATAAAGCAACTTGAATGAAGTTACAAACAACAAAACCTTGGTATCCAATTCTTTGTTGAGCTGTAGTAGTTTTTACTTCAACATTTTGGTATAAGAAAGAAACAGAAATTTGAGACAAGAATGAATAGATAATAATAATTAACATTACATATCCAAAGAATTTGTTATATGAGTAAATCTGATTTTCATTCTTAAGTGGTTTCAAGAATATGTATGCTATTCACAAAAACAATAAAGCATATATTATTTGAGATATTAATGTGAAATAGTTTGTGGCTAAATTATCCTTTTTTCCATTAACTGTAATTTCTACACCATTACTCAATAGCAAGAATATACCAATTAGTATTGAAAGCAATGCCAATCCAATAGCAACACCAGAAATAATATATTTAATAATTTTAATAATTAATGGTTTTGATCTATATTGATAAAACTCACCTGTGTTAACCATTTGTTGTAACTTAGTTCTAGCTACCATCATTTGCATTTCAGCGGGTCACATTTGAAAGTTATCTGTTGAACCAAATTGGTTATTCATCTCACCAGGGAACATAAGGGGCATTGTAGGAGCAGTATTTTCTACTTTTGGTTGTTGTTCTGATTGGTTATTAGTTGGAACAGCGTTTACTTTAATGTCATCTTTTTTAAATTCACTTAATGGTTTTTTAAACATGTTTTGAACATATACTGATAGATAATTAATGTCATCAATTATGTCATCTTGATTTGAGTATTCAGTTTTTTCAAATTCACATTTACTACCATTAATATCATTTAATTTTTTCAATCAAAGATCAGCATCGCTTTCTTTAACTTTAGCTTTTTCTTCCAAAAATTTTAAGATTGATATTTGTTTTAAAACAACACCTTCAAATGTTTCGTCTTTTAGTTTATTTAAAAGGGTTGAACTATTGAAAATGATTTTAAGATTTGAATCAATATCATTTATAAGTTTCTTTGAATTTTTTATTTCCATATTTTACGCCACCCCGCTAAGTAAGAATAATTTAAGAGAAGTATCAAAATCTTTTTTGCCCAACATAACATCCTTCTCAAGTGTTAACAATTGATTTAAAAGTGAATCAATTTTTTTAACTTCTATCTGGTATAAGAACTTAGCTCAATTATCAATTTGAAACTTAAGAATCTTAAATTCTTTTACAATTACATCAAAACTATTGTGCATATCAAAATGTAATTTATATAATTTTAACAAAAATAATTGCGAAACCATAACATTGTAAATCTCTCTTAGATCAGAACCTTTTTGTTCAAATAATTGCATCTGCAAAATAAGTTCCTGATAATTATTTGAAAAGTAATTATCTATAAGATTGAATACATTATCATTTATATTATTTTGAATTATTGAATCTATTATATCTCTATTTAATTTACTATTATCTCAAACCACAAGTTTGTTTAATTCTGACATAATGCTATTTGCATCATTTGGTAAACACTCATTTAAATAATCAATTAAAGTATTGTTAACTGGGAATTTTTTAAAGATTAAATAATCTTGAATAAATTTTTTTGAAGTTCATTTGTTAAGTTTTTTTAAATTATGACAATAGCTAAAAAGTGATAACAAATATGTATCAGTTGCAATTTTATTCATACACACAAAAATGTTTTTATCTTTTATTTTTGATAGTTCATTTAAAAATGCTATTTCATGTTCATCTGGTTGGTTTTTCTTAGTGTTAAAACCCATAATAAAAACATTTGTTTTTTCATCACTAGAGAAAAAATCATATTGCAATAAGTCATCAATTATTTTCTCTTTTTCATCAAAATCATAAATATATAATTTTGGCTCAACACCTTTACATATTTCCATTTTTTTAAATTCTATTAAGCCTATATCTTCAGATAATATTAATTCCATATAGAAATTATATAATGAAATCAAACTTATATTAAGACAATATTTCCTTTTGTCTTCTTCATATTTTGTTGTCATTAACTTTATAAAATAACAGATTTAAAGATCATATAAAAGATAAGTATATGGGAAAATAATAAGTTTCTATTTTTGGTAAATAAATCATCACATTTATGTTTTCTGAAAACTCTACCATCCCTTTAAATATCTTATAAAAGAAATTTAACATATCATATGAGGGAATAAAAAAGGTGAAAAGCGCAACAAAGTAATTAATTAATACAAGTGGTGAAAAAATGTAACTATAAAAGAAACTTAATAAGGATGTCTTTCCACTTAAATTTCCTATGTAAGGGAACAAATAAATATTAATTAAAATACTCATTAGAAATGAGTTCAATAATAATTTCTTGTTCCATTTAAAGTTAGTAAATAGTACAAACAGTGAAATATATGTCATTTGAAAACTAAATTGCGACAAACTTTTTGGAGCAAATAAAAATATGATAATAATAGATAGTCACGGTTTTGTATTCCTATCTTTAAATTTGAAACCAGACAATATGAAGAAAATAAAAGCTCTAAAACTACCGATATTAAAGTTATTAACATAACATATAAAGAATAATAGAAATAAACTTATAGGAAAATATAATCATTTCTTAATAAAAATTTTCCTAATCACAAAAGCCAAAAAGCTTATATGAATACCACTAATAATAAATAGATGCAAAAGCGAAAGATTAGTTATCTTTTTATAGAGATCATTTGCGTAGCTACTTTTATATCCAAATAGAATCAAGTTTAAAAATGATCCTAAGTCATTACCATAATGATTTATATTAAAACTTATTAAATTATCTCTAACAGAGAAACCTATAATTTCATTTATCCATGTTCCAATCATAATTTTAGAAAGCTTGTTCAACTCAAGTATGGGCAAACAAAAAACTAGCGCAAGATAAAAATTAACTAAGACATTAAATTTATCATTACCTTTAATAACATGATAGGTAAAAAAGATAATCAACAAGAAAATAAATTGCTCGTGATTATGAAATCCTATGGCAAACACTATTAAAGATAAAACAAAATATTTTAAATCGAAAAACTTAGCCAATTAAAACCCCCCCAATTACTAAATAGCAATTAGAGGGAGAAACTATGGTAATGTAGAATAGTTTGTGGAAAGTATCTTTCTCCTTACAGGGCTAGATACTTTTTTCTAGCTCTTGATTTATACCATAAAATTATGGTAAATCAA
>CASDXH010000004.1 GCA_949285105.1 uncultured Mycoplasma sp.
CTATCAACAAATTAAAATAATATTTCAAGAAGAATTTGATTTACCATAATTTTATGGTACAAATTAAGAGCTAGAAAAAAGTATCTAGCCCTGTAAGGAAAAAGATACTTTCCACAAACTATTCTACATTACCTCCCCATAAGGGGAAATTTCAAAAACTAAGGTTTTTTCATTGGTGTTATATTAACAACTTTTTTATTACCAGTTTCTTCAATTTTGTTTTTAACATCAATTAGAAATATGTGTTTAACTACACGGTTTGCAATTTTTAAAGAATTAGTAAGAATTTTAGCATGTATAGATTCAGCATGTTTATTTAAAAATTCAATTCTCAATAATTCTTTTCCTATACCGCTTGGCACTACGTTTCCTGATTTATATGTAAAAGTTTCAAACATTCTAAACTTAACAAAAGCAATTTGTTCATTTTTAGTTTCAACATTTATGTAAATGAAATTATCATCACTATTCATAGCGCTGTATGAGTATGTAATGTTATCTTCAACAATTGAGAATGTATCAATTCATAATTGTTTTAAATACTCATCATTAATTTTCACATCATCAAAATTATCAAGCTTAATCTTACTAAAATAATTCATGTCTAAACTTATTAAGTTTAAAACTTGATTGAAAGTTTTTATTACTCCATCATTTAATCTTGATGTAAAAATTTGAACAGCATTTTCATCATCTAAATCTAAGTTTTCAAATAGCTTTTTATTATTGCTACCAGTCTTTTTAACAATAAGTTTGAACTTTTTAATAACATCTATTTTCTTACCTAAAACAGATTCATCTTTATCTTTACCTAAATATAATCATTCATAAAGATAAATTAATATTAAGTATTCATCCATAGAATCAGAAGTTATTCTATTATTAAAAAACCCGTTAGAAGAATTTAAATATCTTATAACCCTAACAAAAGACGGTAAGTTGAATTGATAACCATCTCCATCCTTTTTAATAGATGATAAAATGCTAGTGTATTCATTTTGATATTTTCATACAAATTGTTTTTTTTCTTTTAATTGAATTGCTTTAGCAACTAACACTTCCTTTTGAACTTTTTTTCATTGTTCAAAAATGTTAAATCCACTTTTTTGTAAATTATTAATTAAAATACTACCCATTTGTAATTCCTTAAAATTAATTATTAATAATTATATTATGTAAATATTATTTTTTATGAAAATATTAACTACTGACAAGAATCAAAAAATTAATGTTGAATTGCAATATTTTTACTAAATTTACAATGGAATTATTTTCTTTTTTCGGGTAATATTTCAAGTCAGTATCCGTCAGGATCGGCAATAAAATATATACCCATCTCTTTGTTTTCAAAAACTATAGCATTGGCTTCTTTATGTTTTTTATATGAAGATTCATAATCATCAGTTGTGAATGCTATATGGAATTCATTATCCCCTAAATTGTAGTTCCCAACCTTTGATTTAATTCATGTTAACTCAATGAAAACCACATTATTTTTATCTGATAGATAAACAATATGATATTCGCCCTTTGGATCTATTAACTCTCTACATACATTTAAATTTAAGTGCTTTTTGTAGAACTGGATTGATCTTTCTAAATTTGTAACATTAATGTTAAAGTGGTTAATCAAAAAATTCATTTCTTAACCTCCATAGTAAAAAGAAAAAGCAACCATTTTAAGGTTGCTTAGTTTATTAATTTATAAATGGTGGTTTCGGGCGGGATCGAACCGCCGACACACGGATTTTCAGTCCGTTGCTCTACCTACTGAGCTACGAAACCATTATATGGCGGTCCCGACGGGAGTCAAACCCGCGATCTCCTCTGTGACAGAGAGGCATGTTAATCACTACACCACGGGACCAAATGGTTGCGGGAGTAGGACTCGAACCTACGACCTTCAGATTATGAGCCTGACGAGCTACCAACTGCTCCATCCCGCGCAACTTTAGTATTTTATATAATGGCGGAGGATGAGGGATTCGAACCCCCGCGCACATTTCTGCACCTTTCGGTTTTCAAGACCGATCCCTTCAACCAGGCTTGGGTAATCCTCCAAATAAGTTCTATATAACAAAATATAGAACTACAACAAAATTTATTTTAACATAAACTTAGTTTATTTTGAAATTAATAAAATGGTGGAGCTAACAGGACTTGAACCTGTAACCTACCGATTATGAGTCGGGGGCTCTAACCAAATTGAGCTATAGCTCCTTAACAATGGTGGCAAGAGAGGGACTCGAACCCTCGACACCCCGGGTATGAGCCGAGTTCTCTAACCAGCTGAGATACCTTGCCATAAAATGGTCGGGAAGACAGGATTTGAACCTGCGACCCCTTGGTCCCAAACCAAGTGCTCTACCAAGCTAAGCTACTTCCCGAACAAAACAATAATTAAATATTGTTGGATAATTTATGTTTATACATGGCGCACCATGCAGGAGTTGAACCCACAGCCTTCTGGTCCGTAGCCAGACGCTCTATCCAATTGAGCTAATGGTGCATATATGGAGGTGCCTGTCAGGATCGAACTGACGCTGAGGAGGTTGCAGCTCCTTGCCTTACCACTTGGCTAAGGCACCAAAACAACTCACTATACAATTATATTATAAACTTAATACAATAACAAAGAAAAATACAACATGTTCTTTATAATTTTGTCGCATCAATCAAATTTAGTGAGCGTTTAATTAATTTTAAAATATTAAAATCTTCCCTAGTTTTTACCAATAAAGTTAAGGTATATTTTTATTTCAACAGAATTTACTTTAATATCTTTTTCATTGTCAATAATAAAAGCGGAGTCATCATTTGAGTTAATTAATATCTTTAATTCATAGCAAATAAATTTTTTTTCACTATCATTTATTTTATTAACTTCAATTATTCTATCAATATAACAATTTGTTAAAATCAAGTAGTTTTCTAGTTTAGAAAAAAGAATCTCTCCAATTTGGTTTTTAGATAAATCAAGCAAAAATAATTGTAAGTGAGAATAATCCAATTCGTGGTTTTCAAATACTTCAAGTTGGATTTTTGGAATACTAGTATTTTGATATGTACCAATATTGTTTATATATGAAGCAAATTTATCACTCACAAAAATATTTTTTATTATTAATGTTTTTACCCCTTTAGTTAAATCATTTCATAATACATTGTCATCACTCACTAAGGTTATTTCTAATTCATACATATAATATGAATACCTTTTTAGTGAAATGTTTTTAACATCGACAGAATTAAGTTTTAAAATTCGCTTAATTTTGTTATAGCTAGCTTTATTTGATTGCTCATCAAGTATTCCAAGCTGTTCATAAATGTTTTGTTCATTAATTTCATCTACAAAAATTTTATTTGTAAAAATACTATTATCAAATCTATTAAATTCCAATGGCACTATACCAACCAATTTTATTGGTTTGGTTTCTTGAAATATGATATTGCCATCATGTTTTCTAAAAACAATGATATCGGTTACATTAAAATTGAATTCAATATTTTCGATAGGAATATTTATTTGAATAATTTCTTCTATGTTTTGTTCCAAGCTATCTTTTATTTTGAAGCTGGCTTTGAAACAATAATCATTAATGTCAAAATAGATTTTATTTTCATACATGATTTCAATAAGTGAATTTGAACTAATAATATTGTTACTAACTAAATATGATTTAATCTCTGCTAAAAATGAATTTCCATAAATATGACTAATACTTTTTAACTTGAATGTATTTTTAATAGTGATATCTTTTTTAACACTAGTTTTTCATTCATCAAATTTTACAGACGATTCATTTTCAAATTGTTCATAATTAAATTGAATTAAATAATCACTTTCATTTAAATAATCATTTGTTAAAAAGTTTTTTATTATTAGCGAATCAATTACTTGTTTTTCATCATAGGTATCTAATTTTTTTATTAGTTCGTTTTCAATTACATTCATTTTAGAATAATACACTGCATCATCTTTTGTATTATCAGTATTTGTAGCAACACTACTACAAGATACAGGTAGTGTTAAAACTGTTACTGCTGTAAAAATTGGCAGTATCTTTAAAAATGTTCTCCTAGATATATTCATATATTTCCTCCTGCAAAAATTCTACTTTCAATATTTAAAAAACCGCTCTCGATTTTTTATCAATTTTTTATTAAAAAATTATTAAAAAAATCAATTTTTTATCTAGTATTGGAGTTATCATATAACCACTATGGATAACATAAAACAGTATTATAAATTTAAAGAAAATAATAAATATGGTTTTAAAGATTTAAACAACAATTTGGTTGTTAAATTCGAATATGATGAAGTAACAAATTTTATTGACCAATTAGTATGACTCAAAAAAGAGGGCATATGAAGTCTTTATGACATTAAAAATGAAGAAGTTGTTTTGACTTGTGAAAAACTTTATTTTTTCAATGACAAAAATTCAATAATATCAATGAAGGGTGCAAATTATATTTTTAACAATCAGAGTAAAGAGAAAATAAAAATTAATTATGAAATTATAGATGTTCAAAATCAAATGTTTATAAAAGTTTTAAAAAACAAAAAAATTAATTTTTTAAACTTTGATTTAAAACCAATATTTAATAATTGATATGAGGACATAGATTACATAGATCATGGTTATTTTTGCATCGTTAATAATCTTGGTAAAACTATTATAAACATAAAAGAGGAAAAAATATTTCATAAATACTTTGAGGATGTAAATATAAACTCTAAAGATTTTTTCAAAGTTAAATTAAATGGTAAGTGAATATTTTTAGATAAAAACGGCGGAGAATATGATTTAAGTAAAATGTACAATTATGAGTTTGGAGAATTTAAAAATCTTCATCTTAACTTTAAAGAAAAAAAGAAATCTGGTTTTTTAAACCAGTTTTTCGAAATTAAATTTAAAAAGAAAATTGAACTGTGTTCACATGTAATTGATGGATATGTAATAGTTAAAAAATATGAACGTTTTGGAGTTGTTAATATGAAGGGTAGATTTATTATAAAGCCAATTTACAATTTTATATCATATGATGAGAAAAACATATTTTATGCAGAAAGAAAAAACTGCTCAACTTATGTAACAACAAGTGGAGCAGAGTTATTTAAAATTAATTAATTTTTACACCAAAAAAATTTAGGGAATTCTCTAGTAATCTTTTTTCAACTGTTTCTAATTCTAAACCTTTAAGTTCCGCAATTTTTTGTGCAACATATTTAACATAATATGGATAATTTGTTTTACCCCTAAATGGTTCAGGAGTAAGATATGGAGAATCTGTTTCTATAACAATTCTTTCTAAAGGAAGAAGTTTCACACATTCTCTAAAATCATCAAGGCTTTTATTTTTAAAAGTTACCATCCCAGGAACTGACAGCATACAATTTATATCAATAAATTTTTTTGCATATTCATAATTTAAATAGAAACAATGGATCATCACTTTTTTATAATTGTATTCTTTCAAAATTGATATTATATCATCTGATGCATCCCTATTGTGGATATTAATTGGCAAGTCATACTTAATAGCTATTTCTATTTGTTTTTTAAATAGATATTTTTGTAAGCTAATATCGCAATCTTCATAAGTATAATCTAAACCAATCTCTCCAATTGCCACAATAATATCTAAGTTATTTTTAACCAATTCTTCTAGCTCATAAATCACTTCATCTATGTTATCTTTATACATCATTACAGACTCTGGATGAATCCCAACTGCAGACTTTAAAAGTTTAGGATACTTTCTTGATAGTTCCACTGAACTTTTAGAACTTTCAAGATCAACACCAATAAGGTTGGTTATTGTATTTTCATTTTTCATAGTATTCAATATATTTTTTAAATCACTAAGTTGTGGTTCTA
Source organism: uncultured Mycoplasma sp. (assembly GCA_949285105.1). GTDB lineage: Bacteria > Bacillota_I > Bacilli_A > Mycoplasmatales > Mycoplasmoidaceae > Malacoplasma. The sequence continues at coordinate 5,886 of CASDXH010000004.1, forward strand.
AATTTATATGGGAATGTGTATCATAATATATAATTTTCATATTTATTTTCCTAAACAAAAGTTTTTAAACAACTTATCTAATAAGTCAAAATCTTTTGACTCACCAGTTAAACTACATAAGTTTCTATAAGCTCTATTTAAATTAATTGATAAAACATCAATCGGTACATTATTATCAGCATCTGCAATTAATTCATTTAATATTACAAGTATTTCTTGAAGCTGAATTTTTTCTTGTTCTGTTGAAATGAACTGATTATTGGAAAGAATTTCCTCATTGTACACAAAAGTTTTTTTGATGTATTTTATAAGGTTTGTTAAATCATTTTTCTTTGCAGATATATTTATTCCCTTTAGTTCTTTATTGGCATCTTTTTTTAAGTCTGACTTATTTTTAATAATTACATGTTTTTTGTCTTTGATTTTTTCAAGTATCATTTTTTCATAAGATGAAATCTTTTTTGTATCATCAATAACAAAAAAGATAAAATCTGCTTTATCTGAAGTCTCAAACGATTTTTTAATACCGATTTTTTCAATTCTATTTTTAGAGTCTCTAATACCTGCAGTATCAATAAAATTAAACATAATATCATTAATAATTACTGATTCATTGATGGTATCTCTTGTTGTACCAGCAATGGTAGATATAATGGCTCTATCTTTTTTTATTAAAGCATTAAGTAAAGAAGATTTACCAACATTGGGTTTGCCAATAATTGCTACATCTATTCCTTTAAATACTTCCTTTATTGATTCATAAGTTCAAATAATAACTTCAATTTTTTTAGCAATATTTTTTAGATATTTAGAAAATGACTTATTATTTATAACTTCAACATCATCATACTCTGGATAATCAATATTAACTTCGATTTTCCCTAGTACATCAAACATTTCATTTTTTATTATTTCAAATTGATCAAAATTTTTTGATATCAATCCATTAAGAGCAATTTTATGCATTTTAGAATTTGTAGCATTTACTAGATTATTTATCGAGTTGGCTTGCAGCAAAGAGATTTTATTATTAATGAAAGACCTTTTAGTAAATTCTCCCCTATCAGCAAGTCTTGCACCATTTTTTAAAAGTAATTCAATTATCTTGTCAATAATAAAAATACTTCCATGGCAGTTTATTTCAATTAAATCATCGCCTGTAAAAGATTTTGGTGCAACAAATTTAACAAGTACAACTTCATCTATGATATTAGTGCCATCATACAAAAAAACCTTTTGGTGTGTTTTGTTTTCTTTTGTTATTTCTGTTTTTGTTATCTTATTTAAAATCTCGTATGCTTTTTCACCATTAATTCTAACTATTGCTATAGCACTCTGAATTTTTGGTGTAGCAACAGCTACAAAAGTATTACTCATTATTACCTCGATCATAAACAATGTTAATTAGTGAATTATATATTAATGTTTTATTAAGTTTAAGTCTACAATTATTTACAAGTTCTGATAATTTAACTTTTTTAAATGAATCACTTTGATTAAAAAAATAATTGATTAATAGCTCAATTTCAAAATGGCTCATCTTTTTAAATTCATCCAATATAAATTTTATGTTTGCAAAGTTGTTGCTACTTTCAATAATCCTTGCGTACATATTATCTATCTTTTCAAATTCTCCATTCTCAATAGAAACAATTATGTCTTCATAGTAGTTGTACATCTTTAATAGCTTATCAATCTTAGTACCGTTGATACCAAGCGTCATTAGTCTATCAATTAATTGGTTTTTATCAGAACTAATATTTAATATTTGACATCTACTTTTTATTGTAGGAATTATATTTTCAACATTCCTAGAGACAAAAAGATAATATGTACTTGATTTAGGATTTTCAATTGATGCTAATAAAGAATTACAAACAGACTTATTTGCATTTTCTATTCCTTTGATTATTAAGAATTTATTACCACTGCTTTCTAGAGCACTTGCTTTAAATTTCTCAATTGATTGAACAACTTCATCTTTCAAAATATTTTTTTGAAAACCATTTAGTTCAACTAAATCAAAGTATGACTTTGTATCGATTTTTTTACACTGAGTACATTCGCCACAAAAAAAGTTATCATTTTTATTTAGACAATTTATTGACTTAATATACCCATAAAGAACAGTGTTAACATCACTATATGGAGTTTCTAAAAATATAATAGGACTTATTTTATTTTTAGATAAAAAATTTATAATTTGGTTTTTATTCATTTTTAAATCCTGCTAATAATAATTGAAAATATTTCTTCAACTATTTGTTCTATTTCTCTATTTGCATTTATTTTATAAACATTTGGTAAATCCAAAACAATTTTATATCCATCGTTTATTTTTTTGATTTGATCACCACTAACAAAATCCATTCTATCAAGATTTTCTCTTAGTTCTTTAAGTCTTTTAATAGATGTTTCAACAGGTACATCTAGGTAAAAAATTAAGTCAGGTAAAAAATCACCAATACCAAATTTATTAACTTGTAAAACTTGTTCTATACCAATATTTCTAAAATATCCTTGGTAAACAAGCGATGAATGAATAAATCTATCACAAAGAACAATTTTCCCACTCATAATTGAAGGAATTATTTTCTTTTTTACATGCTCGTTTCTTGAAGCTGCAAACAATAACGCTTCTGTTCTAACATCTATATCTTTAGACAAAATAATTTTTCTTATTTCTTCAGCAATTTCTGTACCACCAGGCTCTCTTGTCAAAATAAATTCTTTATCACCATTAAAATGAGATATTAATCTCTCAAATACTTTTTTTGATACAGTACTTTTCCCTGAACCATCAGGTCCTTCGAATGTTATAAAATTTACTTTTTTTGCCATATACAAGTCCTACTTTTTTTAATTAAAATAAATCATTTAAACAATTTATAATACATATATTAGTTTATATTTTTTTGCTTAAAAAATATATTTTTTTATAAAAGAGGCTAATTATGGAATCAAAAAAATCTTTGCTGAATAACTTTCTAATTACTGATACAAAAGATGGAGCGATTAGAATCAATTGTTCACAGAAGTTTACTAAAGATGTTTATTCAAATATCGAATCAGAAACATATGATAATTTTACAAATAATCCTAATATTATTAGTTTATCCTTGTCTGCAAATAACGATTTAATTTCAAAGATTACAAATAAAGCTAAGGCTCTGTCATCAGTTGAAGAACTTAAAAATTTGTTAATTAAGTACAATATAAAATTAACAAAAGCTAAGTTGGAATCAATTGCCAAAAATTTTCAGGATAAAAACAAATTATTTACAATTCTTGGAAGAGAAATAAATTCAATATTTAAACAACTTGTTTCAATGACTAAGTTTGCAAAAAATAAGCTTAAAGAAGATGGCGTTTGATCTTTATATTTATGTCATGGTTTTTTGAAGGGTAGAATTCAAGATGGAACCTTCATAAAAGCTCCATTGGTTTTGATTCCAGTAGAAGTTAAACAATCTGAAGATAAATTTGTAATTTCTAAAATTAGTGAGCCTATATACAATGAGAAATTGAATTTCTTAGTCGAAATAAATTATGGAATTAATGTAAACACAATATTTGAAAAATCATTAGATGAAACAAACCAAATAACAGTAAAAAAGATTCTTTCAATTTACTCAGCTGTTTTTAAATCAATTAATGTAAACCTAGATGTTAACCATAAATTACAAAAATATAAAAGCGAAGATATAGACGAGTTATCTAATATAAGTGATTTAATAATTGATTATTCTATTGCTTTATCTTTATTAGATCCAACAGGTGGTAAAGCAAAAAAAGATATTATTGAAATACTTGATAGAAATGAAAATCCCTTTGTCACATATTCAATATTAAAAAACAATTCAGAACTTGAAGCAAAGATAGCAAACAGTGATTGTATAGTTGAAATTAACAAACCATTGAACATCTATCAAAAATACGCTGTTGCTTCAGCACTTGAAGATAACACAATTATATTTGGACCCCCAGGAACTGGAAAATCTGAGGTAATAGTAAATATTGTTGCAAACATAATAAAACAAAACAAGTCTTGTATGATTGTTTCTGAAAAAAAAGCAGCTCTTGATGTTTTACACAACAGATTAAAAGCATTAAATAAAATATCACTAAATGCATATGATGTTCATGATTCAAGTTCTTTCTATGGAAAGATTAACCAATTGCAACTTTTAATATCATCAAGCATTAATGAATTCAAATTCCATACATGAGAATCAAGATATGAACAATTAAAAGCTAATTATCTAAACATTAAAAAAATATCAGACGTTAATATTTACTCTCTAGATTTAAATGAAATAGTTAAATCAATTGAAGATAATGGAAAAACATATAACGAACAAACAAATTTAATAATTAATGAACTTGATAAAATTATTAAAGAAAAGAAAATCTCACTTCTTGAGGGTTTTAACATAATGGGCATTTTAAAAAACCTTACCAAGAATTATGATGAAACTTTAGTTTATTTAAAAGAAAATAAACTAGTTGATTTAAAATATGAAAAGATATCAAAGTTTTTATCTAAATACGAAAAAGTCTAAAGATAAAGAATTCCTTATATCAAACTTTGTATTTAACCAAAAAATTAACAACAAAACTTTTATAAACAAACTATTTAAAACTAATATTGAAAGAGTTGAATTTGATCAAGATACAATCATAAAGTTTTTAGAAGAAATTGAAAAACTTTCAATTCAGTCAATTAACATTGATGCATTGCTACAACTCCAAAACATTGAATTAAACTTTGATCAATTTAGAGCAGCACTAATCCAAAAAGGCTTAATTGATAATATTGTTGACACTGATTTTGATTCATTCCAAGATGAATTTGAAAAATATATTGAGTATAAATCAAGTATTGCTAAAAATAATGATGAGGTTATATTAAATAGTTACCTAATTAATTTTGTAAAAATATATAACAATATATCAGAAGCTGAGAGACATGAAATAGATGATATGTTTTCAAGAGCAAGAATGAAAAGAAGACAAAATGTTAATATTTTTGCCACAAAGTTTTTTAATAAGTTAAAGTTGATTTTTCCGATATGAATACTAAATCCTAATAGAGCTTCAATTATTATCCCAAATAAAAAAGATGTATTCGATTATGGGATTTATGATGAAGCGAGTCAGATGTTTTTAGAAAATGCTTTTTCATTAGTATATAGAGCAAAAATAAATGTTGTATCAGGCGATGATAAACAACTTAAACCAACTTCTTTTTTTGGAAGTAGATATGAATCAAATGATTTAGAACTTTCGCAAGACGACGCTGAATCTTTATTAGAAAGAGCTAAATTATGTTTATGACCTTCATTTCATTTAAAAAATCACTATAGATGTGAAAGTGAATCATTAATAAAATTTTCAGCTGAAAACTTCTATAACAACCAATTAGAATACACAACAAAAAATGAATCTTTTAAAAATTCAATTGACGTTATTGATGTAAAAGGAACTTGAAAAGATGAAACTAATGAAATGGAAGTAAAAAAAGTAATTGATCTTCTTTATGATAACTGAGATAAATACAACACAATCATGATAATTACATTGAACAAAAAACAACTTGATGCAATAGAAAAAGCATTCATCAAATCTTTTGCAGATAAAAGGGAAATATTTACAAAATACGAAAAGGATTTGATTCTATTTAAAAACCTGGAGAACTGTCAGGGACATGAATCTGATTTAGTTATATTATCACTAGGTTATGGATATAACAGTGAAAATAAATTTACTAACTTCTTTGGTCCAATTTCTCAATCTGGCGGTTCTAACAGATTGAATGTTGCAATAACTAGAGCTAAGAAGAAAATAATGGTAGTAAAAAGCTTTAAAGCAAGCGATATGAAGATTAACGAAGAAAACCCAGATTCTTTAATTTTCTATAAATACATCAATTTCTTAGATAATCACAAAACTAACAAATTGTTTAACAAGATAGATGATCATAATGAAAATGATAAGAAAAGATATGTTAAAGATGTAATTAGTTATACTGAAAACTTAATAAAGAAAAACTCATCAAAACATTTTAAAGTAATAAGCGATATTAAAATTGGTAGTTGTTACATAGATTATGCAGTTTTTAATAATGACTCTTCAAAGATATTATTGGCAATAAACTTTGACCGTGTTTTTGATCAAAAATCATTCCAAAATACATTACATAATATATATCGTCAAAAATTTTTAGAGGATAGAGGATATAATGTTATAAATGTTGATGAAATAGAATGATATTTCAAGAATAAAATTATAAAGAAGTTAATTAGCAAAAAAATAGATGAGATGTTATTAAAGTATGAAGTTTAGAATTGATAAAACAAAATCATTTTATAAGTTTTTAGAAAAACATAAAATGCACTTTCTTAAGAGTCAATTAAGAAAATGTGGAATTAAGAAAGCTAAAATTAAATCTTATGATTTTATTAATAATAAGTTCAATATTAATGTTCCAGTGAGTTATACAAATAAAACTTTAAAAGAAATAATAGTTAGCAAAAATAAATTAAAAAGAGTAAAAACAGAAAAGATTGTTGAGAATGTGGATTACTATATTTTGTTTTACAAGTCTCAAAAGGAAATGAGTAATGATGTATTTTTATCACTTGTAAGATACATGCAAGAAAATTTATCCAACTTTGCAAACTGTTTATATGGAACTTTAATTTACAATCAAAATATTTACACCATTAAGAAAGAAAATTTTAATGGTGTTGAAACTTATATTGAACTAAAAAAATATGTATATTAAAAATACCAAAGTATTAAACCTAATTGTTAAAAAGGTACTTTGGTATTTTAAATTAATGTATTTATTAAATTGAATTAACTTTAAATCTGTATCCCTTGTTCATTTTATTTTCAATATTATGAGAACCAATTTTCTTTCTAAGCTTAAAAATATATTGTTGTACAAGCCCTGTAGAGTCGGTAGTTAAATCTGTTCAAATAATATTGAACAACTCTTCTCTGTCAAAGTATTTTCCGGGTTCTGAAATCAAAGTTTTTAGAATTAGAAACTCAAATGTTGTTAAATCAACAAGTTTACCCTTCACTCAAACTTTTCTATCTATTAAGTTAATTGTTACATCATTTTGAGAAATAATGATGTTGTTTAATTTTTTAACATAGTTAATTCTTTGGATCATATTATCAAAAGTTAATGATAAAAGGTTAGGGCTAAACTGTTCATAAGATATACAGTATTCAACACCAGTTTTTATAATTTTTGAAAATAACTCATGATTAAATTTACTTGCAAAATAAATGAAGTAAGTATGTGGATGAATTTCTTTTATTTTGTCTATTAAACGCTTTGTAATCATGCTTGGGTTAACATCATCAAATATTACTATTGATGAATTATATTTAACCAATTGATTAATTTCTTCTGGCGAAATTACTATCCTACTATAAACCATTTTTTCTTCTAATAATAAAAACGCTTCACATAAAAAAGATTGCTTTTCTTGTTCTGAAACTAAAGATATTAAAAATTTATTTGTAAACATATTAAATACATTCCAATTGTTTTATTTTATCTATTCTTTTTTGATGTCTTTCTTCGAACTTTTCATTTAAGAAATTGTAGATAATATTTACATTTTCTTTTGCAGAAACAAATCTTCCAGATAGAGCAATTACGTTTGCGTTATTATGTTGTCTTGCTAGGTGGGCTATTTTTTTATTAGTAACTAAAGCACAATAAATTCCTTTAATCTTATTCATGCTAATGTTTATTCCAATTCCAGTACCACAAATAGCTATTCCATAGCATTTATCATTTGCTAAAACTGCATCACCAAGCTTTTTAGCATAATCTGGATAATCTACAGATTCATTTGAATTAGTACCAAGATCAATGAAATCGATAAAATCTAACTTCTTACTTTGTATGATTTTTTGTTTCATTTCATAACCAGCATGATCTGAAGCGATATAAATAGTGATTTTATTGTTGTTTAATGATTCTTGAGATTTGCTCATAACTTATATCTCCTTCTCTTAGAATTTTATCTTTATCAACATCATATATTGTGGATGGCGAATTGTTTGAAAAATCGCTCTCCAAAAAAATAATATCACTTTTATTATCTTTAAAATTAATTATTGCTTCTTCATAGCTACTAATTGTTGGTTTACCACTTATGTTTGCACTAGAACAAAATAATGGACCAGTTTTTTCTAATAGATCCAAAATGAATTTATTATTAGGAACCCTATAAGAAATTCTGCTTTTTATTAAAGTTAATTTTCCAGGTCAAAACGCTTTAGCTAACTTAATAAAATTATTATTAATATTTTTTACATAAGATAGGTTTGGAATAAATAAAACTATTTTTTTATTTCTATCTCTTTTCTTTACCCTATATATATTTGCTTTATCAATGCTTAAAATACCATAAACGGTGTCTGTTGGAGCTATTAGTGTCTTGTTGTTCTTCAATTCAAAAACAACAGCTTTTAAATCATTAGGATTGTATTTAACCATAATTAATTCTCTTTATTAATTATTAATATTCTATCAATTTTATTAAGGTCCTTAATAAAAGAAAAGTTATTTATATTCTGTTCATGCAAAAAAAATTCTAATTTTTCTTTTTGGTCATAACCTATTTCAAAAATTAATATAGTCCTGATCTTGAGAGAGTGATAATAATCATTTATTATTTTTTTGTAAAAATATAATCCTTCATCTTTTGCAAATAAAGCTTGCTTAGGTTCTTTTTTAACTCACTTACTAATATTAAAACTACTACTTACATATGGAGGGTTACAAATAATAACATCAAATTTAGAAACAAAATCTTTTCCTAATTTGAATATGTCTTTCCTTATGAAATGAGTTCTTATTTTTTTTAGCTTAGCATTATATTTTGAAACGTTAAAAGGTATGATGTTTTTTTCAACACCACAAATATAAATATTATTATATTGTATAGCTAAACTATTAGCTATCACTCCGCTTCCAGAACAAAAATCGATGACACTATTTTTATTTTCTATTAACTTATTTTCAATGATATAGTTAACAAGAAATTCAGTTTCTGGTCTTGGAATAAAAACGCCCTTACAAATGAAGTATTCCTGATTTAAAAATGTAAATCTGTTTGTAATATATTCGATGGGAATATTTTTATAAAAAACTTTATTGTATATTTTTAAAAATTCTTTAACATCAAAATCAATTAGAGACGAGTCATGGGAAATTAAATCTGTTCTATTTTTTACTTTTTTAGAAAGATAATAAATAATTTCATAAACAGTTAAGTTATGGTAATTATTATCTTCTTTATAAAACTTGTTTGTCAATTCTTTGAATGTCATTTTATAAATCAGATTGCGACATTTTTATAGCTTCGTCATTTGCTATTAATGAATCAATTATCTCATCTAATTGTCCCATCATAACAGAGTCAAGTTTATTAAGTGTTAAATTAATTCTATGATCTGTAACTCTATTTTGAGGATAATTATAAGTTCTAATTTTTTCAGCTCTTTCCCCTGTCCCAACTTGTCCTTTTCTTAATGAAGAAAGATTTTCATTTTTTTCTCTTTCAGCTAATTCTCATAATTTAGACTTTAACATTTTCATTGCTGTAGCTCTATTTTCAATTTGTGATTTTCCTTCTTGACAAGCAACTACAACGCCCGTTGGTATATGAGTTAATCTAACAGCTGATTCTGTTCTATTAACGTGTTGTCCACCGGCACCACTTGCTCTATATGTGTCAACTCTTAAATCACTTTCTTTGATGACTATTTCAACGTCCTCAACTTCTGGTAAAACAGCAACTGTAACAGTAGATGTATGAACTCTACCTTTAGCTTCGGTTTCTGGAACTCTTTGAACTCTGTGAACTCCTGATTCAAATTTCATTTTAGAATAAACATCTTCTCCTGAAACCATGAAAGAAATGAAGTTATATCCATGAGGAGTTGAAACGACTTCAAGTGTTTGGATTTTTCAACCAAGAGAATCAGCATATCTTTTGTAAGCATTAAATAAATCACCAACAAAAATTGATGATTCATCACCACCAGCTGCTGGTCTCATTTCAACGATTACGTTTTTATCATCATTTGGATCTTTTGGAAGTAACAATCTTTTTAATTCGTTTTCTAAAGGTTCTAGTAATGGTTTTTTCTCTTCAAGTTCCAATTGAGCAAGTTCTATAATTTCTTTATCTTTTTCGTTGTTGATAATTTTTTCAGCTGATTCTATATCACTAATTAATTTTTCATATTTAATAAATCCATCAACTATTGGTTTATTATCCTTTAATGATTTATTAATTTCTTTTAGTCTATTAATATTGTTTCCAACATTTAATAACTCTTCATTTAGTTGATCATATTTTTCTTTTATTTTCTTTAATGATTCATATATTTTAGTATTGAAATTCATAGCGAAACCATCCAAAAATTTTTAACCAAATTAACATATAAAATGGTTTTTTTTAAGTTAAGATTATTTAATCCAATTACAAACAGTAATTAATTTCATTTCTTATTTAAAATAATACATTTAATTATAATCTAAATTAAGAAGTTAATTTAATTTATCTTTAGCAATAAAAAAGAATGGATTATTATTCCATTCTAAAAAATATTAGCTTTTGTGTTTTTCTTTAAATTACAACTACATTTTTTTACAAAGTACAAATATTCACCAGTTGAGAATTTATCAGTGTGCTCCTGACAGAAATGAAAATCACATTTAGCAAAGAGTTTTTGCATAATATGATTTGTCTTGTGAGTTGATGCAATTAAGAATTCAGCGCCCTTTTCAATTGCATACTCTTCAATAAAAGTCATTATTTTTGAGCCCAATCCTCTAATGTTTAAATCTATATCTACAGCAAGCCTATTAATCATAATACAATTATTATCATTCTGATTTTTTAATGTATTAATATTAACAAAACTAAGTGATACAGTTGAAGCAACCATACCACTAAGTTTCATAACATATGATCTTCCATTGCTTATATCATCAGTTACATGATCAATTGTTGGATATTCATCATTTCATTGATTAATATTATTTTGCTTTTGAAATTTCTTTGCTTTTTCAAGAATATTAAATATAGATTCTTTACATTGAATTTGAGCTTTTACAAATTCAAAGTGTCTATTCATATTCCTCCTCATTTGGAGTAGCAGTTAATCCTAATGATGTAACAGTTTGCACTGGTTCGTTACTTATTGTTTTAACTTCTTCTTTTCTTACTTGAATTTCTGAAGTAACATTAGTGTTTACTTGATCGTTAGTACTTGCCTTTGAAGCTAATCTATTATTAGTTTCTTGTCTTACTTGAATTTTAGGACCACCTTGGAAATGGGAAGAAATATCTGAGTAATTAATTTCATATTTTCTACAGAATTCACTAACATCAGCTATTTGATTTTTTTCAACAATAAATACATCTTTACATTCAAAAACTTGTTCGCATAATTTTGTAATTAATTCTTGAACTTTTTTATTGTTCTTTTTAACATCAATTTGGAATATAACTCTAAATATTTTTTCTTGATCATTTACAAAAGTCATGAAAGTGAAATCGTTAGAAATAAAGTTAGATTTTTCTCTTTTTAAAATTTTATTTAGTAAAATTTCTTCAATTAAATAATTTTTAGTAATTTCAGCATACGTTTTTTTAGAATAAGTCAAAATAACAATTAATGACTCTTTAACATTTTTTCTAGAAAATAACATAAATTCTCCTCAGTATAAATGGTTATTTGATATATTATAATACTTATAAATTTATTGTTTCAATATATATTAAGCTTTATTTAACTTAATTAAATAGTTTTTAAATATTTTGCAATTGAAGGCTCATTGTTACCGCCAATTATTTTTGAAGCAATCTTTTTAACTTCATTATTTGCATTTCCCATAGCTATGGAATTGGGTATATTTTTTAACATCTCAATGTCGTTGTTTGAATCGCCAAAACAGTATACATTATTTAAATCGTTAATATTTAGATCATTAAGAATTTTTTTAACACCTGCAAATTTATTAACTACCAAATCATCAGCATCAATAAATGAACCAGATGCTATAGTAATCTTACACAAGTTCTTATCTTGTAGTTTGCTAAAAAATTCAGTAGTTTTTTCAAATTCTTTTTTTATCTGTATTGAAATGTGGTAAACATCTTCATTAAAAAACTTTTTCTTAACATCACCAAATTTTAAACTAGATAGATTTTCAATTGTATTTGATAAACCAAGCAATTCGTCTTTTTCCTCTTTTATATAAGGAGAATAAAAATAGTCATTATCCTTAGTAAATCAAACAAAAGAACCCTTGTTTTTTAGCACATACTTTAAATAAAACTTTTTTACTTTTTTACATAAAGGTTTAGATAAAACTTCTTTTTGTTCCTTTATAGGGTCATAAATGAAATTACCATTTGCTAAAACTACTGGAACATTGATTGATAATTGTTTAATTGTATCAATACTCATTCCTAAGCTTCTACCAGTAGCAATTGAAACCAAAAATCCTTTATTTTTAATTTTGTTTATTTCAGATATATTCTCATCAATAATCTTTGATTCACTATTTAGTAGTGTTCCATCAAGGTCAAAAAATATAATTTTTTTATTTTCCATAGTTATTATTTTTTACTGCTCTTTTTACTACTTTTTAAAGTTGCAAACATTCTTTGTTTGTATGCTTCAACACCTGGCTGATCAAATGGATTAATTTTTAATAATAGACCACTAACAGCTACAGCTTTAGAGAATCAAGAGTATAAATAACCAAAATTATATTCATCGGCTTTTTGAATTTCTAATTGGATAACATCTACTCCTCCATCAATGTGGTGAGCATCTACCGTACTTGTAGCAGCAACTCTATTAATATAGTTAACAGTTTTGCCATTGATATAGTCTAAACCATCTTCATCATTCATAAATGATTCAATTGTTTTATCAAGCATTGGATTTTTAACATGAAGAACTGTTTCAAAGAAACATTTATTTCCTTGTTGTAAGAATTGACCTACAGAGTGAAGGTCAGTTGTAAATAGACAATTAGAAGGATAAAGTCCTTTCCCTTCTTTTCCTTCTGATTCACCCATTAATTGCTTTCAATGTTCACTAAAATAGAACATTTGTGGTTCATAAGTACAAAATACTTCAACCGATTTTTCTTTTTTAGAATAGAAATAATGTCTCAATATTGCATATTGATATGCAGTATTGTTTTTTAAATTAGTTGTGTCTGTATCTTGTAATGCTTTTCTACATCCTTCAAGTATCTTATTAACATCAAGACCCATAACACCCATAGCAAATAAACCAACTGGTGTTATAGCTGAAAATCTTCCTCCAACATTTGATGGAATACAGAAAGATTTAAATCCATATTTATTTACTAAATGTCTAAGTTTTCCATTTTCTTTATCTGTGATACATACAACTCTATCTTTAGCTGAAGCCGAAGCATGTTTATTATATAGAATCTCATAGAAAATTCTAAAGGCAACAGCTGTTTCTAATGTAGTACCAGATTTTGAAATAACAACTAAATAAAAATCTTCTTTTTCAAGTTTCTTAATTAATGATGTAATGTATGTTGATGAAAGATTGTAAACAAAAATAATGTTTTTATCTCTATTAAACGGTGGTAAACACATATCAATTGCAGCTTTAACACCAATATATGATCCACCAATTCCCAATACAACAATGTTTTTAATTTCTTTATTTGAATATCAAGTCTTTGATAATTTTATTAGATCATTCATTTCGTTCTTGTCAAAGTTAAAAGGATAATCTAATCAACCTAACATTTCATGACCTGCACATTTTCTATTTATAATACTTTTGTGAATAGTTTCAATTTTTGATTGATAACTACTCAAAACCTTTTCAGCCTTTTCTTTTGATTCAAGACAACTTTCTAGATTTATTTTTATCATTGATAACTCCTTAATAGTCACTTAAATTATATAATAAACATTCAAGTTAATAAGTTAATTATCATAAATTAAAATGCAAAAAATAACACCTTTTTAGGTGTTATCAAAAATTAAATTATCTTATTAATTTCAATTAAAAATAGTAATTCATTCTATTTTCATAAAAGAACTTAATGAAAAAGTTATTTGTAAACTTTTTTAATAAGAGAAATGTATTGTTTGATTAACTCCTCAAGAATTTTATAGCACTCTTCAAACGGTTCACTACTATATAAATCAATTCCCAATAACTTAATGGTGTCAATCGGAGAAATACTATTTCCTGATTCTAAGAAAGAAAAGTATTTATTTATAAATTCTTTATCCTGATTAAAAATCTTGTATCCTGATATTAGAGCAGGAATTTGACCTACTGCATATTTATAAACATAAAAATTACCAACATAGAAATGACTAATTCTTAGTATTGTACTTAATGATTGAACATACTTAGCAGATCTTAATTTTTTAGGATTAGCACCAGCATATTTAACGTTCATATCGACATAAACATTTTCAATTTCTTTATAAGTTATAGGTTCTTTGTTTTTAATTCTTTCAACCATTTCATATTCAAAATTACTAAAAATAATTTGTCTTGTTGTTGTTGCAAAAAAACCTGTGATTAATTCATCTAAAATTTTGATTTTTATTTTATCATCATTTTCTTTTTGAAGTAAATGTAAACTTAATAAAACTTCATTAGTGATTGAAGCTATTTCAGCATAAAATATTTCACACCCACAATGAACTGCTTGTTTCTTTCCAAAGTAATAAGAATGCATTGAATGACCAAGTTCATGAACTAATGTATATATAGATGATAAAGTTTTGTCAAAATTCATTGAAATGAAATATTTATCTAAACCTAGAGTTCCTCCAATTGAATAAGCTCCACTATGTTTATTTTCCTTTGGGAGCCAAGATATTCATCTTTCTTCAAATGCTTTATTTATGACTTCTATGTATTCTTTACCATATACACCTAAAGCTTCTATTGCAATTTTTTTAGCTTCCTCAATTGAGTAAATAGATTGTTTAACTGAAAGATCTAAAGATTTGTCTCAAGGTTCTACCTTATCTAATTTGAAAATTTTTTTTATGGCATTATCTCTTGCTCCATAAAATTTTTTATAGAGATTTTTATACTTTTCAACATTTTTATATATTGATAAAATAAGTTCCTTTGTAATTTCATCATCCTGACATGTTGCATCAACATAATCTTCATAATTCCTTATTTTACAACTGGTATTCAAAGTTAAATAGTTATAGTATAGAAGTGTTGAAAGTAGATTTCTATTCTTATAATAAGCATCATTAAAAGAATATCATGTATTTTTTCTTAAAGTTCTGTCGCTGGATTTAAGATAAAAAGTAACATCACTAATATTATTAATTTTTATATCTTTGTTATTTTTATCTTTCACACTATTGAATTTTATAGTCCCATCAACAAGAGTAGAGTAAACATCTTCATAACCATCTTCAATTTGTGAATATGAAGAAAGGATTTTTTCCTCCTTTAAGCTTAGTACGTGTTTTTGCTTTTTAAAGAAAATATTATAATCCCTTCTATATTCTTTTAATCTATCATCTTTTAAATACTGTAAAATTTTCTTTTTATTTTTTATAACAATGTTAGAGCTATCTGAAGTAGATATTGAGAACTCATTTCAATCATTAGTAAGTTTTTGACTTCAAGAGTTTCATTTATCATTTACTATATCTTCATTTAAATTATTACTGATATAGTTTGACAGTCTATTAGACAATTTTTCAAATTTTAAATTTTCTTTTTTTCAATTAACAAAATTTTCTAAGCTTGTATAAAAATTAGGATACAACTTTAGTAAGTAATCTTTTTGTTTTTTTCATTCATCATATAAAGTATCTAAGTTTTCTCCATTTAATAAACTATCTAAATCTCAATCATATTTGTTGTTTAAATTCATAAAATCACCATAAATTATGTTTACTTATAAGTATATATAAATAAATCAATTAAATAAAAATAGTTTTAAAAAAAATATGCAACTAAAATGTTGCATACTAATTTTCATATTCATTTTCTTCATACTCTGATTGTTCTTCATTTGCAGAAAAATTTCTTTTACTTCTGCTTGGACTTTGTAAATATTCTAATAAGAAACTATCTAATGACTCATGAACTTTTAAAATATCATTAACATTTTTATCTAAAACCTTTTTCCCTTGATCTAAGCATATAACTCTATTAGCAAAAATCTTAGCATCTAAAATGTCTCAAGAACTAAAAATAACAATAGTAGATTTATTTTGTGATAGGTCATTTAACAATGTAAATAAGTCAATCTTTCTATTTATTTCTAATTTAAGCTCTGTTAGAGGAATCAAAAGAACATGTTTTCCTATTAATATGTCACATATTAAAATAAAAATTCTTCTTTCAACATCTGTTAATTGACTAATTACTTTTTTTAATACAGGTTTAAAATCAAAAATTTCAATTAATTTATAAAATAGTGTCTCTGATACTATAACATCAATAGCATAAAAAACTTTTTTAAACAGTGACAGTGGAGTATCTCTTTTTTCTACTCCATATGAGAAATAATCAGGACTTTCAAGTTGGTACAAAATGTCGCTTTTCTTGTTTATCATATCAAGATCATATTGTTTAAATTCTTTAGAATACATATCTATTCATTTTTGTTTTCTCTTTATATTAAAGTAAACATATCCACCATTTTTTTCATAACGTCTACTTAAAACATCAATTAAGGTTGTAGAAGTTTTGCTTTCATCAGAACTCAATACCATGACTCTATCTTTGGGATAAACATCAAAAGTAATATTATCAAGTTTCCCTAAATCTTTTCTTAATTGTTCTTTGTTAAAAGATAAGTTATAAATTTTATATTCTAAATCAGATTCAAGATTTTTATCTTGATTAAACAATACGTCATTATGGACATTAATTAGATTTTCCAAGTTATATTTGTCAGAATCTGGAATGTCACTCTCAACGTAAGTTGTGCCATTAACATCATCTTCACTCATATAGACATCTTGGTTGTGTTCTAAACTTTGATCTGACTCAAAATCAAAATATTGTTCTTCGCTATTATTATAATCGTTTAAAAAATTATTTCCATTGTTGGTATCACTTACATCTAGTTCATAATCGATTTCTTCTTTGTTATAAAAATCATTATTAGATGATTCATAATTTGCATCAACTGAAGCCCATTGAGTAAAACTGTTTTCCTCTTGATTGATAATGTTGCCATTTTGTTGTTCATTCAGATAATTCAAGTATTCATCAGTTAGCTTATAATACATTTTACCCATGTAAAATTTTTTAACTGTATTTTCAACACTTATACCCATATTATTCAATTCAATTAATGTATATAAGTACATGTCATATCTTTTTTCGTCCGGAATAGTTCCATAGTAATCAATTCCTGACATACCATTTTTCTTTATATAATCCAATGAGTCTTTATTTAATATTGGAGATCTATTCCTGTTTGCATCATATGGGTTGTTATAACTAAATATATTGTAGTTATTGTTATTGCGTTTTTGGTTGTAGATATATCTATTTTGCTGATTAAAATTTTGCTGATGTGAAGCAGAACGATGATGATTAATTTTATATTGATGATTAATGTTGTGTGGCTGATGTAAATTATATTGGTGATTTGTATTTTGATAATTTCTATTTATATTATCTTTTTGCATGACATTATTAAGATTATAATTTGGTATGTCTTGTTGTTGAACTCTTACTGTGTGATTTTCTGTATACTGAAAACCTCTATTAGACTGAGCATTATTATTTTGCAGTCTCTTATTCTGATAATTAAAGTTAGACCCTTTATTAGAATTTCCATTATTCAAATTAGGACCATTAAAGTTTTGATTATTAGGATTATTATTATTGAAATTGTTATTCATATATATTCCTTAATAAATGATTACTTGTATAATTCTATCATTAAAAAAATAGTTTAATTTTAATAAAACATTTTATGAATCAAATAAAAAACAAAAACCATTAAGGTTTTTGTTAAGATTACATTTTTCTAGCATTTCTAATTTTTCTAGTGAATAATGAAACAACATATATAGAACTTGAAACAACAACACCAGCAGCAATAATTGATGCAACAATAATAACTGTTTCTCTAGTAGTAATATTTGAACTTGGTTGGAAACCAGAGATCGAGAAGTTTTTTTCCATCTTTCTATCAAGGTAAGCTTTTCCGGTTTGGTCTGTATTCACACTTTGTCCAACTTTGATTGAATTATAAATGTTTTGATCAACTTCCCAATTAAAGTTAACACTATATTTAACACTTCCGCTTCTAGCATCATCTTGTCTATTTAAAACTTCTTTCATTTGTGGATCTGTTTTTGCAGTTACAGTATTTACTGTGTCTTGATTTCTAAAATCAGTCACAAAAGTTGGATAATTTGCCAAATCATTATCAGTTAAATCTGGAACTTTCTTTTTGAACTCTTCACCGTTAGGAGTTAAAACACCGCTTGATGAACTTGATGATAAACTAGAACCAAATCCTGAAAGCATCACATAATCTGTATAAAATATAGCTTGTGAAGTTCTGTTGTAAGTTGTAATTTTAATAAATAAAATACCAAGAGAATTTAATAAATTTTCAGATATATCTGTTTGTTCCATTTTATTGAATGAACTCAAGTTAGTAGTAACATTTTCATTCTTTAATTTATCAGCTTTTGATAAAACTTCTATTTTTGGTCTCTTAATAACATCACCAGTTATACCCACTACTTGGTCTGTAAAAGTGAATAAGTTCAAAAGACCATTTGTAGGAAGATTATTTGGATTGATTATTTGTTGATCGCTACCATATCCAACATTAACATCAGATTGTTTACCACTATATATAGCATCGATTTGCTGTCTTTCAGCATCAGTTGTAGCATCAGCAGCGGTTTTTATTCTAAAACGAGAAATGTAAGGTTGGTTTGCTTGGTCATCAGTTTCAGATGCATCAGCATTTGGTTTGGTTTCAGCCATTAAACTATTTTTCACAGTTAGCGAATCTTTTTCTGGGTCAGTGATGTTTATTGTCAAACTAGTATTTTTGAAAGATTTTGTTTCTGCAATAAGAGGAGAAATTACCATAAATGAACTAAGAGCGCCAAAGCACACTAAAGTTTTCTTTAAGTTTTTACTAATTTTTTTCATATTCACCTCTATATATTAAATACCTATTTTAATAACTATAATTTTAAGAAAAAAAAGAATCGATTTCAACTTTCAATGTTATAATAATCTTCATTATTCTTCATCATCCCCTAGACTATCAAATATAGAAAAGTTTTCATTGTTTATTTTTCTGTATGTATCTTCATAAGTATCTTTTTTATTTTCCTGATTACTTATTACTTGTTCATACCGTTGATTTTCATAACCTTGTTCATATTCATCATAGTACTTAGTATATTGCCCGTCTTGTTGATAATAATCATATTCATTGTAGTAATTTTCATCATAACTACCTTCTTGATAGTAATTTGCTTCTTGTTGTTTCTCACTATCAAGATTTATTTCATATAGTCTATCATCATTGATATCAGTTATATTGTCTTCTGGAGAAATAAACTGTTCGTTGTACTGAACATCTTGTTGCGCCATATCATTTTCTTGATGAACATCTTTTTGATTTAACTTATTATCAATGGAATCTGATTTTTCAGCTGTGTGCTTTTGTTCTAAATTCTGATTAACTTTATTTGATTCATCATATACATACTGATGATCTTCAAAATGTTCTTGATTATATTCAGAGTTTTCCATTTGTTCACTTCATTCTAATCTGTATTCTTTGCCATTGTGTTTAACAAAATCTTTTCTTTTAAAAATTGTGTACTCTTCAGTTTCTTCATTCAAAAAGTAAACATTTAATTCATTAAAGCAAGCAATAAATTCTTCTATCTTTTGTTTTAATGAATTTTTTCCATTTGCTAATAGTTCATTAATAATAAAGAGAGCATGATGAACAAAAAGCTTTATAGTATAAAAGTTTAGATTTAAATACTTACTAGCAATTTGGTGTTTGATTAGATTTTGGTTACCTTTATTATTTAATAAAAATAACATATCTTTTAAATCTAAATAAAGTTGACAATAGTGTACAAACACCCTAAATAAAATATAGTAATTTGGATTATTTTTTAATTCATCAAACAAGTTTCTGAATGAATTAAAAAAATAATTAAATTGCAAAAGTTTAAAACTTGAAAATTTTTGATAAGCAAAATTTTCTGCTGCTTCATCATTTTCAGTTTTGTTTGCCTGACTTCACTTTTCTACCTTAAACACCATGTCAAAAGGAATACTACATTTTGAAAAGTTGTAAGCAATGTTTAACAAGATATTTTTTAAATGATAGCCATTATAAATTAAAGGGATGTTCAATTTATTTGCATAATCAAAAAAAGAAGCATAAACACTATCATTATAATTAATGTTAAATTCATTAGAATTAAAAATTCCACTATCCAACTTAACTAATAAACTAGAATCAATATAGATATTGTTAAAATCCATTTGACTAAATCTATATAATAATTCATTTTTATTTAGATAAATTTTATTATCTATAAAATCATCACTATAGATTATTCAATCCAAACCATTTAGTATTTTTTCCATAAATGTTACCAATGTTAATTTTACTATTTTCTATAGTAATAATAAAGTGTAAACAAAAACTTCTCCATCAAAGAGAAGTTTAAGTTTGTTATTCATAAATAATTATATTTTTTAAATAGGTTGGTTTATTAGTTTTATCATCTATTGATAAGACAACAGCACAGAATTGATATAAACCTTTTTGTTCTTCAAGTCTAAATCTATCAGACTCACCCTTAAACATAGTTATTATAGAATCTGGTTTTGCACCAATTACACCATACATTGGACCAGTCATTCCAACATCAGTTATATATGCTGTATTATTATAAATTTTATGATCATTTGTTTGTACATGAGTGTGAGTGCCAAAAATAGCTGAAACTCTGTTTTTAAAATTTAAAAAGAATGCATTTTTTTCACTTGTTGTTTCAGAATGGAAATCAACAATGTGGACATCTCAATCTTTCTTTCTAAGAATCTCATTCATTTTAATGAATGGGTTAGTTTGTCTTTCTTTAAAATGAACAGTAGTTCCAAGAAGATTAGTAATTCTTATTTTTTTACCCTTAACATTAACAAGTTTTGTTCCAATACCATGTTTACTAATTTCTTCTGTATCAACAATATTTGCTGGTCTTATTATGTTACTTTTAGTGTCTAATATATGAATTATTTCTTCTTTGTGCCATGTATGATTTCCCATTGTAAAAAAATCAATTCCATAACTCACAAGTTCATTATAGTCATTTCAATTAAGACCACGTGCTAATGTAGTGTTTTCAGCATTAGCAATTGTAAAATCAATTTTATATTTTTTTTTGATTTTATCTAATTCTGCATTTATTGCTTTTTTACCAACTTCACCAAAAATATCTCCAATAAATAAGATATTCATTTTTTATTCCAACTTTCTAAGCGTAAACGCAAATTTATTATAAAGCATATTAACTGCTTTTTTTAGATAGACTTTTATGTTTTTTTAATATTGTTTTTGTACCATAAGGATATTTAAATGTTATATCAACATAATCATTTGTTATTCCAACAACCACACCAGATCCAAACTTTTGATGATTAACTACATCACCAATTGAAAACTCAACATCTTGGTCGTGCAAATTATCTTCCAGATTAATTTGTTTATCTTTTAACTGATTAAAATAGTAGCTATCTATAGAGTTATTGTCTGTTGGTAAATAATCTTTTACATACTTTTCAATGTATTCATTTTTTATAAAATCTCTAACAAATCTACTAGGCATTTTTCTCTGTTGAGAATCATTCATGAATGCCACTCCTCTTGAGTTAGCTATGAATAAATTTTGTTGTGCCCTTGTCATTGCAACATAAGCAATTCTTCTCTCTTCATCAATCGCATCACTATCAATAGATTTATATGAAGGAAAAAATCCATCATTAAATTCGATAATAAA
The DNA here is from genome assembly GCA_949285105.1 of uncultured Mycoplasma sp. Taxonomy (GTDB): domain Bacteria; phylum Bacillota_I; class Bacilli_A; order Mycoplasmatales; family Mycoplasmoidaceae; genus Malacoplasma. The sequence goes on from CASDXH010000004.1 coordinate 28,010, forward strand.
AACATTTTTAAATTCCAAACCTTTTGATAAATGAACTGTCATTAAAACAATACAATCTTGATTTTGTTTTGATTCTTCATCAACACTTGTATATAAACTTATTTCTTGCAAATATTCTGTAATTGTTGAATTTGGGTTTTTGAATTCAAATTGTGCTAAAGCATTTTTTAACTCTTCAATGTTTTCTAACCTATTTTCTTCCTGGTCTTCAATTAGTTCTTTTCTATAACCTGTATTGTCTAAAACAAAATCAAGCATTTCAGTTAGTGAGTTAAATTTTTTAGTTCTAAATTCTTCTATTAACTGAACAAAATCAAGACATGCATTTATTGCTTGTTTTGACAAATCTATTTCTTCAACTCTTTTAAAAGCATCAAATAAATTAATTTTGTTAAGATATGCAAATGTTTTAATTTTTGTTAAAGATTGTTCTGATATCTTTCTCCTTGGAGTGTTATAAATTCTCGACAAAGAAAGCTCATCATTATTGCTAATTAATTTCAAATAAGCTATGGCATCTTTAATTTCTTTTCTTTGATAGAATTTAAAACCACCAAAAATAAAATATGGTAAACCACTATGAACAAGTTCTTGTTCAATATTTCTTGATAAGAAATTACTTCTATATAAAATAGCTATATCTTTATATTTATATCCTTGTCTTAATAGTTCTTTTATTTTTCTTATAACTCATTTAGATTCTTGTTCTGGACTTTCTGCTTCATAGTAAACAACATTATTACCATCTTCATTTTCTGTATACAGACTTTTCTTTATTCTATTTCTATTTTTTTCAATTAGCTGGTTAGAAACAGATAGAATCTTCTTTGTTGAACGATAGTTTTTATCTAAAATAATAAGTTCAACATCATTGAATTCTTTTTTAAAATCATCAAAAATTTCTTTGTAAGCGCCTCTTCAAGAATAGATCATTTGGTCTGGATCACCGACAACAAAAATATTGCTTCTAGTTTTGTTTAATAATTTAATAAGTTCATATTGATCTGGATTTGTATCTTGAAACTCATCAACTAATATGTAGTCAAAACGATTTTGTCATTTTGTTCTAATATCAGTTTTTGTTTCTAAAATTTGTTTTGCAAATTTTATTAAGTCATCAAAATCTAACAAATTATTATTGACAAGGTATTGTTGATAATCTTTATAAACAACTGTAACTACATATTTCTTTTTGTTTTCAAAGTCATCTTCGATAATGTTTACTAACTCTTCCATTGCCTCTTCTGTTGAAATATTTAATGACTTTAAATTATTAATATTGTTTAAACAATTTTGAAAAGAAATAATTGATTTGTCAATTTGTCTTTTAGCATATATTTCTCTAACTATTGATAATTGATCATCCTCATCAATTATTGAAAAATCATTATTTCTTCCAAGACAACTTATTTCTTCTCTTAAGATTCTTAAACAAATACTATGGAATGTACCAATATAGTTTAGGTTAACATTATTTATTAATAGATTAATTCTTTTTTTCATTTCATTAGCTGCTTTATTTGTAAAAGTAAAAGCTAATATCTTCTTAGGATTTAATCCTAATTCAGATATTAGATAAGCAATTCTATAAACTAAAACAGCTGTTTTACCACTACCAGCTCCCGCCACTACCATTGTTGAACCAAGATTAGAAGTAGCGGCTTTTTTTTGATCATCATTTAATCTATTTAATAATTCTTTATCCATTATGAATCTCCAATAGTTTCAATTGCGTCTGGTACAATCTCACCAGGTAAACCGTATTTAATATTAACACCACTATTGTTTTTGTAATTCATTTTTTTAGATGGGTCATCAGAATTAACATCTATCATTTTAATAACTACTGTATTACTAAAATAGTCATTTAACGATCTTTTTCTTGACGTAAATATAATGTTAAAAATGATTACCAAAGAAATAATTGAACTAACAGATCACAATGTTGTCATAATGCTAGATATTATCTTTATTGGAGTGTTGTCTAAATTATCATATCAATTTCTATTATATAAAGATAAAAAGAAAGAGGTTGCATCACTATTTGGGTAGTAACTTACAGTTATGATTCCAACAAATATTAAAATTATTGCTGGCATAACTCATAAAAATAATTCTCTTTTAAACAACTGTAGCAAAAACATTCAATTAATATTTTTTAACCATTTTTTCACATATAGATTTTTTAGTAAAACACTATAAATACGAATTTTAAATAACCAACTAAAAAATGTGTATCCGCTTGAAATGAAAGGGATGATACAAAAGTATATAAATAAGAAAACAAAAACTAATAAACTATAAACCAAAAACTTTAAACCAATAATTTCGCCATTAAAAAATAAAAAAGCTAAACCAACAAGTAAACCCACCACAAGAACATAATCAAAAAATTTACTTAGTAATCTACTTACAGCACTTGCAAGGTTATATCTGGATGTAGCTTTTTTATTTTCTATTTTCATTATTTCCCCATACTAGTAAAAACTTTTTTTACAAAATTGTAATTTGGCTTGAATTCTTTAATATATTCATAAATTCTTTTGTTGTTTAAAAGACTTATGTATTTATTTGACTTGAAATTAGAATCCAACTTTTCAATTAAATCATAAGCGTTCTTAATTGAAATCGAAACAATTTTCTCATTTTCGTATGAAGCAAACATTTTAGATAAAAACTCAAAAAGAATTAAGATTGGCAACCATGTGTAATATGCATCTTTTTTATCGTCTGAACTATTACAATTATTAATTTTTTCTTTTAGAATTTCAGCTGATTCTAAAATGTTATATAAGTTGTAATCATAGAATTCATTATTTTCTCTCTTTCAAAAAACTAATATTTTATTGATAATTGCAGCCTCTTTATAATTTTCTAAAACATCAAAAATGAATAAGGAGAAATAACTTTTAAATTGAATAAATTCTATTTTTTCAGACAATAAAAATTTAGTTCTAAACAATTTATCTTTAATTGTTAATTTAGTATTTACCAGGTTTAAAAAATTTTCAGGATAATTACCATTATTTATTGTTCTTATATCGTCACTTTTTCCATTTAAATCAAGTTCGCTATTTGCAAATGAGATTCAATCATAGTTTCTTTTTTCATCAATGTTTTCTTTAAGCCATTTAATAAAATTTGGATCAAAAATACATCTTGATTCAGCAAAATAAACGTAACTGCCTTTAATCTTATTTAAGGCAAAATTGTAAGCGAAAGATCTACCAAAATTTTCCATAAATTTAATAATTTTGATTCTTTTGTCACTCAAATCATATTTACGCAAACAATCGTGTATTTCTTCAGAAGTGCAATCTTCAATAAATACAATTTCAAAATTATTGTCTGTTTGATTAAATAAACTATCAAGAGATTCTTTTAGAAATTTAGAATCTTTATACAAGTAATATAAAATTGTAATTTTCATACATTGCTTCCTTCCATAAGTGATATAAATAATTATAAATTAATAACAAAATAGAATATTAACAAATTGAGCAAGTTAGTAAATATTAAAAACTTAAATAAACATAAATAATTTCTGAATGTTTTTCTTAGGAAAAATATTATATATAAATTTAACAGAATATAAAAGTATAATCATAAAAGAGTTATTTTAGGAGATTTATAAAATGAAAAAAATAGCGATATTAACATCTGGTGGTGATGCTTCTTCAATGAACAAATGTTTATCTTCTTTTGTTTATTTTGCATCAAAATACAATTTAGAAGTTTACTTTGTTTATGGCGGGTATAAGGGTTTATATCAAGATGCAATTTTCAAAGCTAACTACAATGAAGCTAGAACTTGAACTTTCTTACCAGGAACTAAAATATATACTTCAAGATTTCCCGAGTTCTCAGATCCAAATGTCGCAAAAACAGCAGCTGACAATTTAAAGAAAAAGGGAATTGATTGTTTAATAGCAATTGGTGGCGATGGAACTTACATGGGTGCTCAAAAATTATATGAATTAGGGGTTAATGTAATTTGTTTACCCGGAACTATAGATAATGATGTATCATCAACAAAATATACTTTAGGTTTTGATACAGCATTAAACACTATAGTTAATAGAATTAAAGAAATAAGATCTTGTATGGAATCTCACAGACATATTGCTCTTGTTGAAATAATGGGAAGACATTGTGTTGATTTAACAGTATATGCTGGTATGGCTACAGAAGCTAACATCTTAATAACAAATGAAAACTATATTACTCCACAAGAATTCTTACAAAAAATTAGAGAAGTAAGAAAAACAGTTAACGGTTCAATCCTTTGTTTAGTTAATGAAAAATTATTAGGAACAGATGGAAAACCAACTATTGAAGAATATAGAAAATATGTTGAAAGCAATTCAAATGAACAAGTAAAAATTAATGTATTAGGATACCTTCAAAGAGGTGGAGAACCAACAGCAGTTGATTTAATTAGATGTACTAAGATGGTTCAAAAAGCATGTGAATTAATTAACAACTCACAATATGGTAAAGCAATAGGAATTGATTCTTTAACTAATGAAGTTGAAGCATATGATATTCCAGAAGCTTTAAAAATGAAAAACCCTTCAAGAATTGATTTAATTAAAAAATATACAACTAATAATTAATTAAAATAGAATACACAATTAATACTTATATTCTCATAGCAAATTGCTATGAGATTTTTATTTATCAACAAAATAAAAGCACACCATAAAAAGTGTGCCATAGATTTTATTCAACAAGAATTATAGAAGGATTTAGATACTCAGTTAATATACTTGCAAAGTATGGTTCTTTCTTTTTTAGATCTTCTATATCTTTATTTAATAAAGTTTTTCCATAAGATTTTCAAACTTGTGTTGTTGGGTCAATTTCATAAATCATGAACATTATTCTTCTTAAAAAGTCAGCACTTTCAAGCATTAGTCCTTGACCATTAACATTGACACCATTTCTAACCTTCACAATTGACAAACGATAGTAATCTACACCTCTTTCATTTGTGTGGGCAATATTACCAATTGAAAGAGCATTAAAATCATATTGCTTAAAAAAACTTCTAATAATTGTTCTATATGATTGTCAGTTCATGTGACCACTAATATTTAATAAAATAGTTGCTGTTTTAAACTTATCAGATTTTTCTTTATGGAAAGAAAGCATTGAGTATGGAGTAATGTTATTCAAATAACTTGGAACACTTGGAACACTTCCAGCCTCTTTCAACTTAACATGCATCTTTTTAAGATTATTAACTTTTAGTAAACTAACTTTAGAGTTGCTTAATCAAGTTTCATTGATATACTCTTCCATTGTTTCATATTCATTAAACTTATCTTTTTTACTAGATACACGATGAGACATTACATGTTGCTGTGGAAAATTTTCTAATCTAGATTTATTTTTATCAGCCAATTTTTTAATTAAGTTGAAGTACTCTTTTTCAGGATATTCTTTTAATATGTCTACAAGTTCCTCAAGATATCATTCATCGATATAAACTACAAATTTTGGATTTACGTTTATCCTAACAACTCTAGATTTAAGTTCCTCTTTATTAGAATTTTTTTTCATTTTAAGACCCAAATAAATTATTTTTTCTTAGCAGTTGTTGTTATTTTAGGAGTTGTTGAACTAGTTCTAGCTGTAGCGCCTGAAGATTTTGCAGTTGTAGGTGGTGCTACCTGAGTTTCTTCTGTACTACTTTTTTGAGAACGAGCCTTTTGTTCTGCTTCTTCAATTAATGACAATATTCTGTCCTTGACTTTGGGTAATGCATTTTTTAAGATAGTCATTTCAAAAGCTTCTTTTCAACTAAAATTTAAAGATTTAATTCCGCTCTTTGTAGTTAAAGGTTGAGTTAATCTTAAACCTAATATCAATGCTCTGGTTGAACAAATAATTGGTAGTTTTTCAGCATGTGCTATTCTTCTAGCCATAATAAATCTATCAAAGTAATGTTTACCATTAACATATCCTCTTGCAAATCTTTCTTCAAGTTTTTCGTCATATGGCATTTCTAAGAATACAAATCTATCTAGAGTGGCAATATCTAATTGTTGACGAGCAGTAAAACCAGCACCAATATCTAACCCATTAGTGTTACCTGCCGCTATTAATCTAAATTTTTCATGAGCAACAACTCTACCATTTGGGAAATCTAAGAATTTATTAGCTAACGCTGAGTTAATAACAATCAATGCCTCAGGGTTAGATGCATCCATTTCATCGAATAAGAATAATCCACCGTTTTTGAAACATTTATAAAAATCTGTCTCAATGTAGTCTCCCTTTGCACTTTTGAATCCAAGTAACTTATATGGTTCAAGAATTGCACCACTAAAATAGAAATCTAAATTTAAAGACTTAGCTATTTCTTGAGCCATATATGTTTTACCAGCACCTGGCATAGAATATAAGTATACATGGAAATCAGCTGCAACCAATTTAAGTACTTTTTCAAAAAGAAAGTGTTGTCTTTTAGCTCCAGCTAGCTCAATTTCTCTGATATTCATTGATTCTAATGTAGCTTTAAGTTCTTTTGAAGAAATCCCAGTTTCAACGTGTTCAATGATGTCACGAGATACCGTTAAAATTCTTTCATCAATAAGTTCACCAACATAATCTTTTATTTTTTTTCTATTTGTAAACATTTATTAAACCCTTAAAGTAATCTAAATATAATAATAACATTAATAATAATTTTCTAATGAAGTTTTACACTAACATGAGCACAAAAAAGAGTCTATAAAAAATTGTTAAATTCACTATATTTTAAGTATTTTCTATCAACTACATCTTCATATTTATAAAAGAAAAAATGAATAATGATCAAAAGAAGTAATAGTAAAACAAAAATCGAATATAAAAAAGTTAATTAATATTTTTTCAATAAAAAAATGCAGGTATAAAAATACCTAGCATTTAAAAAATATATTATTTTTTTCTTGATGCAATCATTGCTGCAGTATTGATAACATTTCATGGATTATCGAATTCAGGTTGGAAAAAGAAATCAGCATATGCTAATTGATCAACAGTCATTCTGTTAAAGATAGCTAAAGACATTGCATTTATGTTGGCAGTTAAATCATGTTTAGACATAATTTGAGCACCTAAAACAACTTTTGTGTTTTTATCAAAAATTAATTTAAACATAACTTTGTCTTTTAGTTCTTCTGGAACAAAACTCATTTTATATCAGTCATTTACTAATACACTTTCAATTTGCATATTAAGTTTTTTAGCAAAAACTTCATTAATACCTGTTGAAGCAAATTTATATTCAAAAACAGCTAAAGCTGATGACCCTTGAACACCTGGGAACTTATGTCTTGGTTCAACTAAGTTTTTAACAGCATATCTTCCTTGTTTTCTAGCATTAGTTGCTAAAGCAATATTCATTTCGATATTAGCTGGGTTGAACTTAATTAATGTAGCATCACCAACAGCGAAAACGTCAGGAGCACTTGTTCTCATGTATTCATCTGTTTTAATTAATCCATTAGGATGTAAATCCAACACACCTTTTAATCAATCAGTGTTTGGTTTAACCCCAGCAGCTATAACTACAAGGTCAGATTTTACTACACTCTTGTTTGTAACAACAGCTTCAAGTTTTGCTAAACCTTCAAATCTAACAACACTTTCATTTAACAAGAATCTTACATTGTGTCTTTCCATTTCACTTTGTAAAACATCAGTGAATTCTTTATCTAAATAAGTTGGAAGAATTGTTGGTGTGATGTCAATAACTGTTACATTTTTACCAGCTTTTGCAAATGATTGAGCAGCTTCAATACCAATGTAACCACTACCAATTACAACAACATCTCTTACACTAAAATCTTCAATTTTAGCTCTAATTTTCTTAGCTCAGTTTCTTCCTCTCATGTAGTAAACATTTTCTAAATTTTCACCTGGAACATTTAAAGTTCTTGGAACAGCACCTGGACTAATGATTAATTTATCATAAGTATCTCTTTTAACAGTATTAGTTTCTAAATCTAATACTTCCACAACGTGTTGTTCTGGAATGATTGCTTTTATTTCATGAGATTTAAATACATTAATACCCTTAGCACTCATTTCAAATTCATTTGAGTATCTAATAGTATCAACATCTTTTACAATTCCTTCTAAATAAAGTTGCATTCCACAAGATAAAAATGAAATGAAATCACCTTTTTCATATCAGTGGATTGTAGCATGTGGATAAAGTTCTAATAGTTCATTACAAGCTTCATAACCACCATGAGATGATCCTAATACAATAACTTTCATTATATTTCCTCCTTTTTGTTCATACGTATTGTATGTATGTTAAATTTAACATAAAAAGCGATATCATGATTTCTTATTTCATAAAAGTAATTAATTTTTATTAATTAATCTATATTCCTATATTTCAAACCTATATATTATTGATTTAAACTGAGCTATTGTTAATATTTTTCTAATTTATTTATAAATTTTATAAATTACGTAATATAATCTTATTTATAAAAATTATAAATAATATGAGTTTCTATATAAGGATTAACAATGAAAAAATATAAAAGAATTAAATTATTAGCTGCAATAATTTCACCAATTGTTGTTCTACCAACATTGGTAAGTTGTTCAAGACCAACTCACATTAATTTTTTGGCTAATTATGTAAACTCGTTAGACGCTACTTCATTATTAGGTATAGCCCCAGATTATTTCTTATCTAATTATAAAGATGTACCAAATGATAAATTCCTTAATTATACTTATCTATCCAATGCAATAAACACAAGCAAAACAAACATTCAAAGAATACCAATTGCGGATGGGAAGGAAGTAAATATAAAAGGAATATCAAGATTAGAACCTTATTCAATATTATTTAACGAATGAGAAAGAGTTGATGAAAAAAAATTCTGAGACATAATTCCAAATATTGCTTATACATCAATGGGTGATTCTGAAAATAAAAGTAGATGATGATCAGATGATATAGTTACAAACAATTTGTATAATAAAGATCAAACTATGTATAGATTTTATGAAGGTAAAAATGGTCAAAAATTTGAGTACAAAAAAATCAGAGTAAATGATTATAAAGATAAAGACTCTGGTGTATCACCTCAAAAAGCTTTACTTATGGCAGCTCAAGATTTAGATAGAATATACAAACTTGATAATAAATTAACAAATAGAGCAAATAACATAAACAAACTTTTTAAACAAAGAGTTGAAAACATAACAAGCACTGAAGCATTTAAAACTTTTGCTGGTGTAACAAATAAAACAAATGGTTTAATTAACACAAATTTAAATGTTGGAATAATCATAGGTGGGGAAGATGTAGATAATTCAACTTCTTTTAAATTCTTAACACCAAATGCATTACCATTGTTTTATTCACAACAAGATGGTAAAGGATTGGGATTTAACTTTCCAGACCCTGTAAATGCAAATAATACAAATGAATGAAGATCTTCAAGATATATCGATACATTTATTTTTGATACAGCTGGCGGCAAATCTTTATTAGACGCTTTTAAATCGCAATTTGACTACCTTATATATGTACAATCTATGGCCAGCACATTAAAAAACAGCCAAGTGAATTTATTAAGTTTTGCTCCTTTATTAAAAGAAAATCAACAACCAACAGATAGAATTTATAAAACGACATATTTTAAATTCTATGATGCTATCTGAGGAATGTATGGATATAACTTTATTTTAGATGAACTTATAAACAACATGATTCCACAGTTCATGAAAGCATCATCTAAAAAAAATTCACCAGATAATAAACTTACTAACTTAGAAACATTAAAACAATCAGATGAAAAATTCAAAATAAATTTAATTCCGAAAGAAAATTATCTTACATTAAGACCAGATACTAGACCACAAGAATTAACAGATTGAAATTATAGTAACAACAACAATGAAAAACCTAATATATAAAATAGAACAAGCAAAGTTTATAAACAAAATAAGAAGTGCTAGAACAACATGAAAATATAAGTTAGCTATTATAATAGCAGCAGTACTTATATTTTTTTCTATTTTTATTGGTTTATTACTTAAATATCCTTTTAATAATACAACTAATATTTTTAATGATCCATTCAAAGTAATAGACACAAATTTATTACCTCTTCTTGTTGGGTTTGTTTCAGGATTTGCATTATCAGTTGCTGGTTCTGCAATGCAAGGGGTTTCTAGAAACTCACTAGCTGGCCCAACAACCTTAGGTTTTATGCCTGTTGCTACACTAGGTATTTTTTTGGTCCAAGTTCTAGATCTTAAAAATATAACTATCATGTTTTACTTATTTTCATTCATTGCCTCTTTTATTGCTTTAGGGGTCAATTTCTTAACAATAAGAAAAAATAGTAATAGTTATAAGATGGTATTAGTGGGTTTAATTTTTGGTGCTTTTATTTCAAGTTTTACCGCAATTATCCAAACTCTGTTCACAACACAATTTGAGGTAGTGAATATTTGAATAGGACAAACACAGCTAAATTATTTTTTAGGATCATTTAAATATGAAAGATTAATTTATAGTATAGTATTCACTTTGATTGGTTTTGTATTAGTAATTGTTTATTCTAAAAAATTAAATATCATTGAAAATAATTTAACATTAGCTTTATCATTAGGGATTAATGTTAAAATGGTTTACTGAATAATGGGTATAGCTTCAGTATTGCTTACAATATCTGCAGTAAATCTTGTTGGTTCTCTTGTCATAATTGGTATAGTAATCCCACATCTAACAAGAATGATACTTGGGACAAAAAACTACTATATGGTAACACCAGTATCTGGTATATTAACTGGAACAATAATAATGATAGCAATGTATATTAACTCAATTGCGGGTTTGGGTTTAAACCTGTATGCTGTAATCATTTCTGTACCTATATTTATTTATATGATAATGAAGAGGAATGGATAGCATGAAATTGGCAAACACAAATAATAAAACAGAAATTAAATACAAAACAAATAGTAACCTATTTAAAAAGAATAACAAATTATTTAATAATGCTTTTAAATTTATCATCATATTTATCATTGTTACAATTGTTGCATTCTTATTACTGTTCATAACTGATATTGGTTTTGATACTCTTAATGCTTTTTTATTAAGAAAACTAATATGGGTAATTTTAATAGCTTCAGTTTGTCTTGTTGTATCAACATATATAGTACAGACTATTACCAAAAATAATTTAGCTGACACCACAGTACTTGGAATTGGGAGTGTTAATCTTGTTATTTTAACAATATCAATTTTCTTTTTAGATTTACAAAACAATAATTCAAATGCATTTAATTTCTTTTTACCTTTTGGTTATACATTGGGCTCTATACTGGCTTCTCTTTTAATATTTGGCTTAAGTTATAAAAACAAATTTAAGATAAGTAAAAAGTTTGTTTTAGCTGGAATATTACTTAATTTTGCTTTTTCAGCAGTAGCAATATCTTTAAGTTCAATTCTTCCTACTGCAAAACAAAATGTATTAGCAAATTATTCACAGGGTCTAATTGAATCAAAAAATGACTTTCACATTTATTTTTCAGCAGGAGTAACTATTATTTGTTTACTATGATTTTATTTAATTCTTAAAAAATATAAGATTGTCACAACAAATAATATAATTGCAAATCAATTAGGAATAAATATTAGATCAATTTATTGGCAAGCAATTATTATAAGTGCTCTTCTTACAGGTGCTGGTTTTTTATTAGTTGGTAACGTCATATTTTTAGGATTAATTGCATCAAATATTGCATTGTTTTTATTTAAAAGGGATTATAAATTTGGAGTAATATCATCAGGATTGATTGGATTTATAATTTTAGGTTTAACTTATTTTATAAATAGAAATTTAATTACAAATTCAAATGTCAACACATCAAACTTAGTACCATTAATTGGAACCCCTTATTTTTTATATTTAATATTAAAAAAACAATAGGAGAATTTATGTCATTTATTAAAGTTAAAAACGTTACATTACAATACAACAAAAAATCAAAAATTATAGAGAACTTAAATATGGATATAAATAAAGGAGAATTTGTATCAATTATTGGTCCTAATGGTTGTGGTAAATCAACTTTATTAAAATCTATTGCAAGATTATTAAAACCAACATCTGGAAACATTGAATATAATGGGAAAAATATATATGAATTTAAACCAAAAGAATATTCTAAATTAGTAAGCTTTGTACCTCAACTTACAACTTATCCCTCAGATGTTACAGTTTATGAATTTGTGAAAATGGGAAGGTTCCCATATTCTAATTTCATTATAGGTAATGAAAAAGAAGATAAGCAAAAAATAGATGAAGCATTAAAACATACAAGTCTAACAGAATTAAAAGATAAGTATATTGATGAATTATCTGGTGGACAAAAACAAAGAGCTCTATTAGCTTTAGCACTAGCTCAAGACACTGAAACAATATTATTAGATGAGCCAACAAACCACTTAGATATAAAAAACCAACTTGAGATGATTCACTTGTTACATGAACTAAACCACACACTTAAAAAAACAATAATTCTTGTAATTCATGATATAAATCATGCAATGAAATTTTCAGACAAAATAGCAATCATGAATAATGGAAAAATAATCGGTTACGGTGCAACAAATGACATAGTAAATGAAGAAATAATTAAGGAGGTCTTTGGAGTTAATGCTTCAATTATTAAATCACAAGACAAAAAGATTATTTCAGATTACTGAGTTGATACATTAGAAAAACTAGAGAAATACCACAAAGAGAAATAATAATAAATATTAATAACTAAATAGAAATATTTAAGCTAATTTATTATTTTTAATTATTATTAGAAGTATACATATAAATTTACGGAGGAAATTATGTACAAACTACCTTTATTAGGAATGAACTATGGCGATTTAGAACCACATATTGATGCACAAACAATGGAAATTCATTATACAAAGCACCATCAAGCATATGTAGATAATCTAAATGTCGCAATACAAAAACATCCAGAATTAGATAACAAACCATTAAAAGAACTTCTTATCAACTTTGACAAAATGCCAGCTGATATTAAAGGCGCAATTCAAAACCATGGTGGTGGACACCACAACCACTCATTATTCTGACTTATTTTGAAGAAAAATGGTGGAGCAAAACCTACAGGAAAATTATTAGAAATGATTAATAGAGATTTGGGATCTTTTGAAAACTTTAAAGAACAATTTGAAACACATGCTAAATCAAAATTTGGTAGTGGGTGAGCATGACTTGTAGTTAATAAAAACAACAAGTTGGAAGTTACAAGTACTAGCAACCAAGATTCTCCTTTAATGTTTGGTCAAAAGCCTGTTTTAGGATTAGATGTTTGAGAACACGCATACTATTTAAAATATCAAAACAGAAGAATTGATTACATTAAAGAATTCTGAAATGTTATTAATTGAGATAATGTTTTAAAATTTATTGAAGATTCATTAACATTAGAATGTGATAAATAATCAATAAATTAATCAGCTAAAAATACCAAATATTTGGTATTTTTTTAATTATAATTATTTAGAATTTCATATTACTTCAAAAAGGAGGTTAGTTTATGGATGTAAAGCTTGATGTTGAAGGTTTTGTTTATAACAAAGAAGAAAATAAAAAAAAGCAAAAACTTTTTTTAATCCATGGTTTTGGAATAGATCATCGATGTTTCATTTATTTTATTAAGCAAAATCCCCAATATGAAATTCATGCAATCAACATCCCAGGGATGCATAGCAGTGATATTCAAATAAAAAAAATCAACTTGAAGATGAAATACATAGCGTCTTCAATTGCAGCCTATATTAGAGAAAATAATTTAACAGATCTAGTTTTAATTGGTCATTCCCTTGGAGGGGCTTTAGCAGTTATTGTTAATAATTTATTACCAGAGAAAACAGTTAAGAAAATGATTTTGTTGGCACCATATAATATAACATCATTACCAAAAATAGTTGATAAACCATTTCATATGCATTTTAATAACAAAGAAAGTTTTGAGAAATTACAAAAGTTAACTTTCTTTGATTATCAAAAAGCAAAAGAAAACATCAACTCTGACATATATTATTGTGAATTAACCAAATTTGTTAAAAAGAACAAACAAAATCTAATAGCAATAGCTGTTGAAATGATAATGCCTGAATTTTTTAAATCTATAGATAAATCATTGAAGGCTACAAAAATTCCAACTTATTTATGACTTGGGGAATATGACACTTTTGTTGAAAATAAATTTACTTTAAGATATTTTTCTAGATCACTTAAAACATTTAATTACTATGTTTTTAGAAATTGCGGACATGCATTCTTTGCAGAAAACTTCAAAGAATTTAATGATAAAGTTGCAGAGACTATAAAAGAAAATGAATAAACTTTGATATTTTAGTAAATACAGATTCTTTGAATTTAAAATTAGTCAATCAAAACTTCATAAGCTAATTAAAGATAAAAACTATGTTTTCATATTTTTTCCAATATTTGAAGACACAATAGTTAATATGGATTTAATTAAATCTATCTTTGATTTGAAAATAAGCGACGATCAAAATCTTAAAAACATAAATATCAAAAATTCTACTAAGAATATATACCATTTTATTAATTATTATGGATTAGATGATATATTAATAATGTCTAGAAATGAATTTGATTCTTGATTTAATGTTAATGCAGATAAAAGTAAAAAATACGTATTCTTGAACATTCCATTTCAATGCAAATACCATTATCACAAATTAAGATATATGGGGTATAAAAGCTATTTATTAAAGTTTTATAAAAAACAAAAAAGACTATTTGGAAATAAAAATAAACAAGTTGTCCAATAGTCTTTTTTACAGTAAATAAAAATAGTCATTTTATTTTGTTATTTTTTTAAAGTTCAATTCGTTGCATCATAAACATGGGTTGCAACATCATTATAAAACTCTGGTTCATGACAAACAAAAATTAGTGTACCTTTATAATCTTGAAGTGCTTTTTTAAGATTTTCTTTTGAATCTTTATCGAGGTGATTTGTGGGTTCATCCAATACCAAAACATTAGAATCATTATTAATAAGAACAGCAAGTCTCAATTTAGCTTGTTCTCCCCCACTTAAACTGTTTATCTTTGAATCTATATGAGTTTTATTTAAACCAACTTTTGCAAGTTCTTTTCTAATAAACTGCTGTGTTTTTTTATCATAAGGAAAATGCTTTCAAGCATATTCATAACATGTTATGTTATCATATTTTTCTTCTTGTCTAAAATAACCAAATATAACATAGTCGCCAATTTCAATTTTTCCTGATATAGGTTTAATATCTTGGATTAAACTTTTTAATAATGTTGATTTACCAATACCATTTGCTCCAACTATTACAATTTTCTCTCCTCTTAATAAATTTATATTGATTTCTTTAGAAAGGGACTTATCATATCCTGTAATTAAACCTATTGTGGACAAAACATTTTTTGTCGGTGCCTTGCATTCTTTAAAACTGAACTCAGATTTCTTATTTTCATTAGGAAGTTCAATTCTAACAATCTTATCAAGCATTTTTTGTCTTGAACTTGCTCTTCCAGTTGTTGATGCTCTTGCTTTGTTTTTAGCAATAAATGTTTCCATCTTCTTTATCTGATCTTGTTGTCTGTCATAGG
Organism: uncultured Mycoplasma sp.; assembly: GCA_949285105.1. GTDB lineage: Bacteria > Bacillota_I > Bacilli_A > Mycoplasmatales > Mycoplasmoidaceae > Malacoplasma. The sequence goes on from CASDXH010000004.1 coordinate 43,696, forward strand.
CTTTTATAAGTTTTTCTTTTTCAAGTTCATAAACTTTTTTAAAGTTTTCATAATTTCCTTTATATCTAACCAATTTATGATTTTCAAAGTTATATACAACATTTATTACTTCATTTAAAAATTCAAGATCATGTGATATTAAAACAAATGCATTTTCATAATTTAATAAATAATTCTTTAGTCATTCAATATGCTTTTCATCAAGGAAGTTAGTTGGCTCATCAAGCAACATTACATCAGGACTTTCCAATAGTAGTTTAGTCAATAAAATCTTAGTTCTTTGACCCCCTGACAGGTCATCAACTAAAGTATCATATCCAAAACTATCAACACCCAACCCACTAGCAACTTGTTTAATTTTTTCTTCAATTTCATAATATCCATTGTATGTAAGCATATTTTGGATATCACCAGCTCTAGTTAATTCTTTATCATAATCTTGTTCACCAACATCTCCAAGATTTTCATAAATTTTTATCATTTCTTCCTCTTTTTGAGCCATTCAGTCAAAAGCATGTCTTAATGTTTGAAAAATTGTTTCTCCAGATTTCAATTCAGTATGTTGATCCATATAACCAACTTTAATTTTTGGATGTTGATAAATATCACCTTCATCTGGAACTAATTTATTAGCCATAATTTTCATAAAGGTAGATTTACCCTTTCCATTTTCACCAACTAAACCTATGTGTTCTTTAGCCATAAGTTTAAATTCAGCACCCTTGAAAATATCTTTTTCCCCAAAAGAATGAGTAAGATTTCTTACATCTATAATAGACATAAACTCTCCTAAAATTATAAAAATAATCAATGATGTTTTATTTTAACATTCTTTAAAAATTAAAAATAAAAAAGTATAGAAGACTATACTTTTAAAAAAATAAATTTATTATTTTGATTTTCAATCAATATCAATTGCATCATTCAAGCTAAAATTACCACTCTTGGTTCTTTGCAAATCTATTAATGTAGCAAAATTATTTAAAGATAAACCAATATCATTCGCAAAACTTCTTATGTAAAAACCTTTAGATACAAATAATCTAATTACCAGTATTTGTTTTTGATCATCAAAGCTAATGATTTCATTTTCTATTATTTTTACTTTTCTTTGTTCTATTTTAACTTCTTTATTTTCTCTAGCATATTCATAAAGCTTTTTTCCATTAACTTTAATTGCTGAATATATTGGTGGTGTTTGATATATTTCTACATTATAAAGATTATCAAGATATTTTCTTATCTCTTCTATAGAAATTTTTTTATCTGTAGTTTCTATAATTTTACCTTCAGTATCATAAGAGTCAGTTCTATATCCAAACTGAATAGTTGCTATATATTCTTTATTATCCAGTAAAAGATTAGACAATTCTTTTGTTCCTTCGTTTACACCCAAAATTAATACTCCAGTAGCATTTGGGTCAAGGGTTCCAGCGTGTCCAACTTTTTTATAATTAAATTTCTTTTTTATAAAGTTAACAACTCAAAATGAGGTAACACCCTTAGGTTTGTTAACAATAATAATATTTTTGTTATTAGAATTCATCTGCTATCTTTTCTTTTATTTCCGGATATTTTTTAAGAATATATTTTACATGATTAGTAAGTTCACTTTTCTGAGATGACTTTCTTATTAATTTACCATCCACATTTTTATAGAATGCATAAGTTAATATACCAGATAATAACCCTAACCCCAATATTGAACCAGAAACAGCAACCATAACTGTTGCAGCAAACCCATTATATTCACCAAATTTTTCTGGAGTTACTTTTGTAGTTATTTGATTAACCTTTGGTAAATAATCAGCTTTGACTGTCCCTAAAAAAGTTTTTATTTGATTAACAATTTCACTGTTAGTAACAGAACCAACCTCGTTTGATATTTTATCTACACTATCAGATATGGTGCTTCCTGCTTGTTTAATTTGGTTCGCTAATTCTCTTAATTGTGCTGATGGAGAAGAAGAATCGGCTTTGTCTACAGGAGGTGGTATTATTGGTTTTTGAGAATCAATTTTATCTGCTTGTTCTTCTAATTGAGTTGCAATTTTTTCAAATTCTCCTTTGTATTGGCTAAATTGATTTTTAAGTTCTTCTGGAAGAGTTTGAACTTTATCAATAGTTGAATTAAATTGATCAATACCATTTTCTAATGTTTTAGAAATGTTTTGAACTTGGTCTCTTATTTGAGTATAAAAATTAACAGCATCTTCTTTAAAATATAATCCTGCTGTCCCCACTGTACAAACAGCACCTAAAATAATTGTCCCCACAGCAAGAACTATACTTTTTGTAAGTTTTCTAACCATCCCTATCATAAATATCATCCACCTATTACTAACTTATTTGTATTATTATAATTTATTAGTAATTAATGTACATCCGAAAATATCAAAATTAATTATGTTAAAAAATTGAGTAAAATAACATAATTTATAAATTAACCTATTTATATAATTACTATTTTTTAAGCAATAACAAATAATAAAAACTCCAAATGAATAATCATTTGAAGTCTTAGTCATTAAACTATTTTCTTAGAATTCATCAGCTATTTTTTCTTTTATTTCTGGATATTTTTTAAGGATGTATTTAACATGGTTAGTAAGTTCGCTTTTTTGGGAAGATTTTCTTACTAATTTACCATCCACATTTTTATAAAATGCATAAGTTAGTAGACCAGAAAGTAAGCCAAGTCCCAATATAGAACCAGATACTGCAACCATAATTGTTGCAGTAAACCCATAATACTCACTAAATTTTTCTGGAGTTACTTCTACAGTTATTTGATTAACCTTAGGTAAATAATCAGTTTTAACTGTTCCTAAAAATGTTTTTATTTGAACTACAATTTGACTGGATGTAACAGAACCAACTTGATCAGATATTTTATTAACACCATCTGATATTGCACCTCCAGCTTCCTTAATTTGTTTTGCAAGTTCTCTTAATTGTGCCGAAGGAGTGGAATCAACCTTTGTCGATGTAGGTAATTGGGGAGATTGACGCTTATCTAATTCATCAGCTTGTTGCTCTAATTTTGTAGCTATCTGGTCAAAATTGTCCTTGTATTTTCCAAACTCTGTTTTAATACTAGTCGGAAGTTCTTGTACTTTGTCAATTTTTTTATCAAATTCATTAATACCATCTTCTAATGTTTTAGAAATGTTTTGAACTTGGTCTCTTATTTGAGTATAAAAATTAACAGCATCTTCTTTAAAATATAATCCTGCTGTTCCCACTGTACAAACAGCACCTAAAATAATTGCCCCCATAGCAAGAACTATAGTTTTTGTAAGCTTTCTAATCATCCCCACCATAACTATCACCTCTATTACTAACTTATTTGTATTATTATAAATTTATTAACAATCCACGTCGGCAAAAAATTTTGGAATTATTTTTTTAAATTACAAAAAACTCACCATATATTTTATAAAAACTAATTTATCCATTATTTGCTCTTAATTAAAAATAAATAATAAAAAATCCAAATAATTAATCATTTTGACTATAGTCGTTAAAAAATAAAATTAGAACTCATCAACTATTTTTTCTTTTATTTCTGGATATTTTTTAAGGATGTATTTAACGTGATTAGTAAGCTCGCTTTTCTTAGATGATTTTCTTATTAACTTACCATCAACATTTTTATAGAATGCATAAGTTAGTAAACCAGAAAGTAATCCAAGGCCCAATATAGACCCCGATACTGCAACCATAACTGTTGAAGTAAATCCATAATACTCACTAAATTTTTCTGGAGTTACTTCTGTAGTTATTTGATTAACCTTTGGTAAATAATCAGTTTTAACTGTATTTAGAAAAGTTTTTATTTGTTCCACTATTTGACTATTTGTAACCGAATCAACTTGACCAGCAATAGTGTTAACTCCTGTGTTTATAGCGTTACTAGCCTCTTTAATTTTTGTGGCCAAATCTCTAAGTTGTTGTGCTGATTGGGAACCATTTTCTGTTTTTCATGTTGAAGGTATAATATGATTCTTTTCTAATTCACTTGCTTGTTGTTCTAATTTTGCTGCAATATCTTCAAAATCTTTTTGATGTTTTGCAAACTCTGTTTTTAGATTTTCTGGTAAGGTTTGAACCTCGCTTATTGTCTTATTAAATTGATCAATACCATTATCTAAAGTTGAAGAGATACTAGTAGCTTCATTTCTTATTTGAGTATAGAATTTAACAGCATCTTCTTTAAAATATAATCCTGCACCACCAACTGCACAGACAGCTCCCAAAATAACTGTACCAACTGATAGTACTATAGTCTTTGTAAGTTTTCTTACCACGCCTACCATATTCATTACCCAACCTATCACTTAATCCATTTGTTTTATTATAAAATATTAAAATTCCTATTCCATTAAAAAAATTTTTAAATCTTTTTAACAAAATAAAAAATTATTAGAAAAACATCAATGAGTTTTTGTAAGCAAGTTCTCATCACAAGAAGTTTGCTAATCATTATATAGTTAATAATTCTTGATATAGATAAAACCAGTAATATTTTTCAAATATTGCTTCATAATTTTATAATGTGCTTGTTTTAAAGATAAATATATAAATATTATTAATTTCTTGCGCTTTCATGTGTTAAAAAATCCAAATACATATTTGTATTTGGTCAAAATATTTACTACTAGAATTCATCAATTATTTTTTCTTTGATTTCAGGATATTTTTTAAGAATATATTTAACATGGTTAGTTAGTTCATTTTTTTGAGAAGTTTTTCTTACAAGTTTGCCATCAACATTTTTATAGAATGCAAACGTTAATAATCCAGATAATAGTCCAAGTCCTAATATCGAACCTGATACAGCTACCATAACTGTCGCAGTAAAACCATAGTACTCACTAAATTTTTCTGGTGTAATATCATTTGTTATTTTATTAACTTTTGGTAAATAATCTATTTTAACAGTGTTTAAAAAAGTTTTAATTTCTTCAACAATTCCATTATTAACAATCGAGCCCACTTCTCCATTTACATTATCTATCCCTGCAGAAATAGCAGTACTTGTATCCCTAATTTGTTTTGCAAGTTGTTTCAATTGTTCTGAAGTAGCACCAGTTCCAGTAGAAGGTAGTGGAGGATTCTGTTTACCAATTTGATCAGCTTGTTCTTCTAACTTTTTTGCTATATCTTCAAAGCTTTGTTTGTGTTTATCAAATTCAATTTTCAGTTCACCTGGTAAAGTTTGAACTTTATCAATCGTTTGATTGAATTGATATATACCACTTTCTAGTGTTTTAGAAATACTTTGAACTTCAGTTCTTATTTGACTATAAAATTTAACAGCATCTTCTTTAAAATACATACCAGCAGCGCCAACAGCACATACAGCACCTAAAATAATTGTACCAACCGATAACACTACAGTTTTTGTAATTTTTCTAACCATTCCCACCATAATAATCACTCGACCTATTTTTATAATTATAAATTATTAAAATTTATAGTTTTCAAAAAAATATTTTGACTAATTCTTAAAAAAGATTATCTAAAAAATTTATTCACAAATGGTAATTTTGCTCTATTAGTTCTAATTTGTTTTATTAACAAATTTAATCCTTCATTATACTTTCCCATTTCATATAATTTAACAATATTATCAAAACTATAATTATAGTTATGTTTAGCTATTTGAACATTTGCATAAAACATAAGTTTTTCCAAATACATTTTTTGATAATATACATTTGATAGAGCAGAATATATTTCTGATACTTCAAGTTTTCTTTCAGATAAAGATAAATATTTATATTCATGGTTATCTTCATCATCTGTTTTAACCAAAATAGCATTATTCTTTTTAAATGAAATTTCCATTTGATCATATTCATTAATAAGCTTATGAATGTTTTGCAACATGATATAATCATCAATTTTATTTTTACTAATAAATCCTAGCATTTGACTTAAAAGCATTTTATTAGATGTAATCTCTTTTACAACCAATTTGAAGAAATGGTATTTGTCACTAACATTCTTGATTAATCATTCATAAATATCTGATCATTCAACTATGTCCTTAATTATTTCTTTAGCTCTTGCTAAAAATACATTGTGATCATTATTTTTCTTTTCATATTCCCTTTCAAGTAGTGAATTAATGTTTTTAACAATTTTGTGAAGTTTTGTTGCCAAAACATTTATATGTTTCAGTAAATCTTTAAATATAAAGAAATTATTATATACCTTTAACAATTTTTCTTGGAGAGACTTGTGTTCTTTTAAGAAAAACTTTAAGGACTCAATAATAATTTTTTTATTGTCACTCAAGAACTTGTTGTACTTAAGATTAATATTTAATGTATCTTTTATTTTAAATAACTCACCAATAATATATTTACTTACATTTTCAATTTGATTGAAATCCTTACTTTGAATTCTCTTATTTAAAGTTTTTATATTCTTATTAATTTTTGTTAGTGTTTTGTTTGCAAAATTGGTATTTTCTTGCGAAATACTATTAAATTTATCTTTCAATATATCTTCAATTTCTCTAACAGAAAAATTAATATACTTAACTTCTTGATCTCTTAAATATAAATTGTTAATTAAGTTTCATAACACAGTAAAGTTAAAATTATATTTGCTCAAAGTTTCAGTTATGTCATCAATATCTGAGACCTCTATATAACTATTAAGCATTTTAACTTGTTGTTTTAGAATTTTGCATAAAGAAGTTATGGTTTCATCGTTTGTTAGGTTACTTAGATGTTTTTCATAAAAATCTATAATTGCTTTTGTATTGTCTCTATATGAAACAGCAATAAAACTCATATGATCTCTATAGACCATAACGTTGTTGTAGACACCCTCCATAATACTTAGTGACTCTTTTAAGTCTTTTATGTCACTAACAATTGATTTATACATAGCATTAAAATTTTTCCAGTCATAAATCTTTAAAGCATCTGGAAGTTTGTAAATCTTTTCTTTTAAATTCTCAAGTTCAATTTCATAACGGTTACGGTATTCATTAAAAAAATTAGATAAAGATTCATATTTAGGGTTGTTAAAGGCGATATGTTCTATAGGAATATTTTTTTTGAAAAAGTCATACAAAGATAAATTATTGTACTCATTTTTTATCTCATTTTCCTTTAATGTTAGTTCTTTGTTTTTAAACAAAATAAAAATCATGCTAACTAAAAATAACATCGATATTAAAATAAAGACTGCAATTAAAATTAAAAATATAATGTTTTTTTGTTCCATCAACAAATCCTAAACATTTTTATCTAATTTTAATATATTAACAATAAATTTAGTTAAAATCTTAAATCATAGATTAAATTTGCTTCAGGAATATTTATGCTAGAAAATTTCAACTTAAATCAACTAGTTTTAAAGGTATTAAAAAAAAATAATATTAATAATCTAACAGATGTTCAGTTAGAAACTTTTAATCCAATAGTTGAGGGGCAAAACATCTTGGTTAACGCACACACTGGAACAGGAAAAACTCTCTCATTTTTAATCCCACTCTATGAAAAAATCATAAAAAATAAACAATTAAAAACATTAATTCTTGCTCCTAGTCGTGAGCTAGCAAATCAAATTTACAATGAGTGCTTAATGTTTGATCGAGAAATTGAATCAAAATCAATTTGTATTATTGGCGGGGTTAACCAGAAACAACAAATAGAATGTCTAAATCAAAACTGAAATAATTTAATTTGTACACCTGGTAGAGCAATCGACCTAGTAAAACAAAAGTACATCAATCTAAAAAAAATATCATTATTTATAATTGACGAATCAGATATGATGCTAGACTTTGGTTTTATAAATGATATTTATTGAATTAATGATAAATTGTTAAACAAAAAGCAGACTTTATTATTTTCAGCAACAAACAATAAAATTAGTACCAAATTATCTAACATATTTAATGGACAAAATTACCTTAATATTGACTTAAAGCAAGGCTCTAAAACAAATAGTGATGTAACCAACCTGCTTTATTTTGTGAGCAACAAAAATAAATTAAGTTTATTAATAGATTTAATAAATCGACAACCGGGAGCAACATACATAATTTTTATGAACATGATAAAAGACATAAATTATGTTGCTAGAGAATTATTTAAAAATAGAATTGCATTTGAAATAATTAGTAGTGAAAAATCACAAAGACAAAGGCAAACATCAATTGAAAAATTCAAAAACTATCAATCAAATGTGTTGATAGCAACTGATGTTATCTCAAGAGGTATACACATAGATAATATAGATTTTGTTATCAACTATAATGTTCCAAAACAACTTGATACATTTATACATAGAGTTGGTAGAACAGGAAGAATGGAATCACCTGGAACAAGCATTACTTTTTGTGATCAAAACGAGTACTATGCAGTAAAAAGAATTATTAATGAGACAAAAATCAAAATTATAGAAGACAGTAAATACTGTGAAGCATATGACTTAAAAAAAATTAACATGGCAAAACCAATAAGCGAACAAAATTTTGAAAAGCAATTAATAGGAAAAACAAATCAAAATTTTTTTTATGATAAAAAAATGTCTAAATCACAAAATACCAAAATAAAAAATAGAATAGAGAGAAATAATAGAAACAATTTAAACAAAAAAATTGACACCTTTCAATGAGGATATAGGAAAGTAAAGTAAAATTAATTTATCAAGATGGTTATTAGTATGGAGGAGTATGTCAGATCGTTATCATTCAAAATCAGTTTTTCTACTTAGTGACAAACAACTTTATTCTGTATGCGGAAGTCTTTTTACATACCTTACAGAATTAAGAATAAATTTTTCATCCATTGAATATCATCATTTAGCGTGGCAATTGAGTCATGTTATTGAAATAGTTTATTCTAATAAATTGATGAACATTAATTTAAATATTTTTGATGTTATTAAACAATATTCATATGGTCAAACTGTTATAAACAAAACAAGAGAACACATAGATGCCCATGTTCTTGCAATTTTGTTTACAACAGACGTTAGAAAAAAATCTGAGAAAATACCTCCAACTATTGTTGATGACATAAGAGAGTTTTTTTATACATCTCCAGCATATGAAACAAGCAAAAAACCTTATAAATCAATTGAAATCCCAGAACTAGAGAAAAAGAAATATGAAACGTTATTAAATGGTACAAATACAAATAATCCCTTATTTTTTGTTGGGGTTTTCTTATACTTAATGGAAAGCATTTTAAAAAGCGATGATTTACTACATTCTCAAAGAAGCATCAATTTAAATCTATATTTAATTAAAAACAGACTCACTTTCTCACCAACACTTTGTATTTCTTATCCTCTTTTTTACAATATAAAAAGTTATGAAAAGGCATTAAAAAGTTTAGATGATGATGACACAAAAATTTCTGCTTTTACAGAAATAATATTTGATTTAATAAAACAATCTGCAGTGGTAAATAGAGCATTAATCTCTAATGTTGTGTATGACTATAGCAATTTTAAAAATTTTTTAAACAAGAAGAATAAAGCAACAAAATTACTTAAGTCGTTACAATATAATGATCTATTTAAAGCACCAGCACTTGATGTAAAAGTTATTTGCAAACGTTTAAAGATAAAAAGTGAAGATGATGCTAAAACTATTCTTGATGCTTTAGTGAATGAAAATCTTCTAGTGAGCATTTCTAAAGAGAATGATTTTTTTATGTGAAAACAAACATACCATTCAATAAAAAAATTAAATATAAATAAAAAACAATCCACTATGGAAATATTTAGATTAAAAGAAGACACAAATTAATTCTTACTTTTTAAATTGATGACAGTTTTTATCACATTATCTTTAGTTATCACAAACTGAATATGATGTTGATGATTTGTCATTTTTTTATCCCCATTTGGAAATATAAATTCAACTATAGAATGTTTAATTAAATCTTCAATATACTCATAAATCTTGTATTCTTCTAAATGATCAATTTTCATTCTTTCTCTAATTCTTTTAGTGGAATGGTGAGTAAGTTTATAATCTGTAATCTTTTTATAGTAGGACATATTATAAATATTATAATTTATCTTATTAATTTAAATAAAATATAAATATTAAAAAAATAAATAAGTGGAGTAAACATGAAATTAACAATGGGTTTTATTGGTCTTGGAAATATGGGAAGTTTATTACTTAACCAAATGAAATTACTCAACAATAAATTGATTGAGTTTTGTATCTATGATAGAAACGAACACAAAATACAAGCTAATCAAATCGGTTACAACATGAATGTTTGTAGTGATGAATCTGATTTAATATCAAAAAGTAATATTATATTTCTATCTGTTAAACCTGCAGAATATGATAACTTATTAGAAAAAGTAAAACAATTTAATCCTAATGCAATTGTTGTTAATATCACAATAGGCTATTCACTACAAAGAATGGTAGATGCATTGGGTAATGTAGATAGCAAAGTTGTTAGAATCATGCCTAGTACCACAATTTCAACCAAAAACGCTATAATAGGTTGAACTTATAGAAATTTAACACCAAAACAAATAAAGTTATTTCACTATTTATTTAAATACTGCGGAGAGCTTTACGAAATAGCTGAAAGAGAGATTGATGGATTTTCAGTTATATCTGGTAGCTTACCAGCATATGTATTTAAGTTTATAGAAGCAGCTAGTGATGGTGCTGTTTACTGTGGACTAAACAGAGAAAAGTCTTATGAAATTATTGCTAAAACAATAATTGCGTCTTCAGAATTAGTACTAGAGAAAATTGGTTCTACAATTCAACTAAAAAATCAAGTAACAAGTCCAGCGGGATCTACTATCAAGGGCATATATGAACTTGAAAGAAATGCTTTTTCTTATGCAGTTATGAACTCAATTATAGAAACATTTAAAAAGACACAAAAAAACTAAAAATAAGAAATCCTTATCTTTAGTTGCTCGATTGACATGTGAAGTGCAACACTCAAAAAGAGTGTGCACTTCATTTATTTTATTTGTAAGTGTTCACCAATAAAAAGATAATAAGTATTAGGA